>CAMATS010000232.1 GCA_945861195.1 Rhodoferax sp. OV413 | reverse complement strand
CGATGGGCTTGGGCAGGCCGGTGGTGCCGCTGGAATAAACAATCCACAGCGGATGGTCAAACGGCAACCAGAGCGGCTCAAACCCGGCAGTTTGCGCATCATCCCGGGCGCAAATATTGGCCATGGAGGCGCAGTTGGGGAATTTTTGTGCGGCCTCAGCGCGGGTCTCAAACACCTGGTGCAGCACCATATGTTGCACGCTGGGCAGTGCGACTAGCAGCTCGGCCACCACGCTGCTGCGCTCCAGGCGGCGACCGCCGTAACGTACGCCGTCGCAGGCAATCAGCACCCGGGGCTCAATTTGCTTGAAACGGTCCAGCACGGCCTGGGTGCCCATGTCAGGCGCGCAGATGCTCCAAACCCCGCCAATGCTGACGGTGGCCATGAAGGCCACCATGGCCTCTGGAATGTTGGGCAGATAAGCGGCCACACGGTCACCCGGCTGAACCCCCTGAGCGCGAAGGTGCAGTGCCATCGCCGCCACCTGCTGGCGAAGTTGCGGCCACCTCAGGGTGCGCGCACTGCCCTGGCCCAGGCTCTCTTCGTTGTGGCTGATGATGGCAGCAAAGCCCGCCGCATCGGCCGCTGCCACATGGCGAAAAACCTGGTGCACATAGTTCACCCGGGCCCCGGTGAACCAGCGGGTGTGTGGCATGGCCACGCCATCGCACACCTGGGTGTGGGGCGTGGGCGACTGCATATCAAAATAGTCCCAAATGCTCTGCCAAAAAGCACTCAGGTCGTTGATCGACCAGCGCCACAAAGCGTCATAAGATTCAAAGCTAAGGCCGCGCTCCCGTGCCAACCACGCGCGGTACAGGGTCATTTGGGGCGTAAAAGGTGCTTTCATAACCCAATGTTGCCATGAAGTTCACACCAACTTCAAGCCGCGACAAACCCTCAGGCCAATTCCTGCACAGCCAAGGCCTGCGCCACCCGTATAGTTGGCAGTTTTCTGTAGCTGGGATATGTGATGCCGATCTGGAAAACTCCCCTTTGCCTGGCCGACTTGACCGCGCTCAACCAAGGCACGGCCGCCGCCCATCTGGGCATGGAGATGCTCGAAATTGGGGACGACTTTCTGCGCGCCCGCTTGCCGGTGGACGAGCGCACCAGGCAGCCCTTTGGCCTGTTTCATGGCGGCGTCAGTGTGGTGCTGGCCGAAACGCTGGGCTCTATCGGCGCGGCTTTCAGCTGCCCAAGCGGCTATCGCGCGGTAGGGATTGACATCAATGCCAACCATATCAAGGGCGTCACCCACGGCTGGGTCACCGGCACGGCCCGCCCTGTGCACATAGGGCGAAGCACCCAGGTCTGGCAAATTGACATGCACAACGATGCGGGTGAGCTGACCTGCGTCTCGCGCCTGACGGTGGCAACCCTGGCAGCGCCGAGCCCGACGCAACTGCCGCTGTCGGCGGGCGACACCGCAGGGGACCCATGAACCGGGGCCGCTTGCGGTGCTCTTGTAAGGAAGTGCCCGCCTCGGCCAGAGCCCCAGCCAATCGGCGAGAATCTCGTCGTCCCCCACACCAATAAGGAAGCTGCCATGTCTGTGTCCCCCAAAGTTGCCATCGTCACTGGCGCCGGAACCGGCGTTGGCAAGGCCGCCGCCCTCGCACTGTTGGGCGCTGGCTACCGTGTGGTGCTGGCCGGGCGGCGCCTCGAACCCTTGCAACAGGTGCTGGCTGAGTCTGCTGCGCCGGCAAGCGGCCTGGCGTTGTCGGCTGATGTGTCGGACCCGGGCTCGGTCGAGCAGCTGTTTGCCACCACGGTAGCAAGCTTTGGCCGGCTTGACCTGTTGTTCAACAATGCGGGTGTCAGTGCACCCGGTATACCGCTTGAAGACCTTAGTTTTGAGCAGTGGAAGAACGTGGTCGACATCAACCTCACGGGCGTGTTTTTGTGCATTCAGCAGGCCTTTCGGGTGATGAAGGCGCAAACCCCCAAGGGCGGGCGCATCATCAACAACGGCTCTATTTCGGCGACTACGCCCAGGCCAAATTCCATCCCCTACACCGCCACCAAGCATGGCGTGAGCGGGCTCACCAAAACCGCCTCACTCGACGGGCGCAAACACAATATTGCGGTCGGTCAGATCGACATCGGCAATGCCGCCACCGAGATGGCCGCGCGCATGGCCAAGGGCGTGATCCAGGCCAATGGCGAGATTGCGGTGGAGCCTTTGATGGATGTGAACATCGTCGGCCAATCGGTGCTCTACATGGCCAGCCTGCCGCTCGAAGCCAATGTCATGTTTCACACCGTCATGGCCACCAAAATGCCCTTTGCTGGGCGCGGCTAATCCCGCAGACGGTTGGCTGCTTGGGTCGGGCTCAGGCAGCGCGCTGCAACTTAAAGACCGGCCGGCGCTCCCCCACCGACAGTTGGCGGGCATTGCGCAGTATGCTGGCCCGCCACGGCGCCAGGGCGGTGCGCTGTGCAGCGTCAAGCCAGCCGAGCTGGTCCAACACCTCCACGCTGGCCGCAAACAGTGCGGGCTTGTTGCCGTCGATGATCTTGATGGCAAAAGCCTCGCCGCGGCTCTTGCTGCCCAGCACCTGCACGCCGTCGGCGCCAACCTTGCTCACCCAGTCGCCCCGGCCGGCCTGCATGAAGGCCAGGTCATTGCGCCCGGTGCCTGACACCATCTCGGGGTGGCTGGTCATGGCCTCGCTCAGCATGGCAAAACTATGGCCAAACTCGGCGTCTCGCGCACCGCTGGCCAGCCGGGCATAGCCGTAAGCCAGCTTCGAGAGGGGCAGGGCGTAGTTGGGCGCCGAGCAGCCGTCCAGCCCCATTTGGAAGTCTTCTGCGTCCATGCCCACGGCCCGCGCCACATCGCGCCGTATCGCCGCTTGCAGCGGATGCTGCGGGTCAATGTAGTCGTCCAGGCTCAGGCCGTGTTGCACGCAGTAGGCCAAAAAGCCTGCGTGCTTGCCGCTGCAGTTGTTGTGTCGCTCATCAAACTGCAGCCCGGCTGGCGGCGCCTGGTCCAGCAATGTGAACAGGCCCGGCACATGGCAGCCGCAGCGCAGCGCCTGGTAGGTGAGCCCGGCTTTGTCGAGCATGTCCTGGGCCTGTGCCACGTGCATGTCCTCCCCGTTGTGGCTGGCACACAGCAGTGCCACCTGCGCCGTAGTCAAACCAAAATGCGCGACACCACCTGCCTGAATAAAGGGCAATGCCTGCAGCGCCTTGAGCGTGGAGCGCGAGAAAGTCAGCCAGTGCGGATCGCCAACTTGGGCCAGCACCTGCCCACGGGTGTTGGCCACGGCCACGGCGCCAAAGTGCAGGCACTCGGGCGTGCCGCCTCGGCTGAGTTGGATCAGGGGAACAAGGTTCATGGCAGCTCCTGCTTTGGGGTCACGGGCAATCGGGTTTCTGGCGCTGTATTGTGATGTCTGTGCCTGGCACCCCGGGCAGACCCACGCAGCCCTGATTGAGCCGAGTAGAAAGAGTGTGTGCAGAAAGTTGAGCTGTCTATACTCAAAGCCATGTTTTGCGCTTTGACCGAGGCCCAGTTGGTCCGCTACCAGCAGGATGGTTTTCTGGTGCTGCCGGGCTTCAAGCCAGCCGCCGAGTTGGCGCTGCTCAGAGCTCGCGCGGGGCAAATAGTCGAGGCTTTTGAGCCGGGCCAACGGGCCAGCATTTTCACCACCCAGGCGCAGAACCGCGCAGCGGACGATTATTTTTTGGGCTCGGGCGACCAGGTGCGCTGCTTCTTTGAAGAGGAGGCCTTTGACGCCACCGGCCAGTTGCGCCAGACCAAGGCGCTGTCGATCAACAAGATCGGCCACGCCCTGCATGACCTGGACCCGGTGTTTGACGCCTTCTCGCGCGGCCCGGCACTCGCTGGTGTGGCGGCCGGCTTGGGGCTGGCGCAGCCGCAGCTGTGGCAGTCGATGTACATCTTCAAACAGCCTGGCATTGGCGGCGAGGTGGGCTGGCACCAGGACGCCACGTTTTTTGAGACCGAGCCGCAAAGCGTGACCACCTTCTGGTTCGCACTGGAAGACGCTACGTTGGATAACGGCTGCCTGTGGGTGGCACCCGGCGCACACCTTGGCCCGCTGCGCCAGCGCTTTGTGCGCCAGGGTGATGTGGTCCGCATGGACACCTTGGACGCCACGCCCTGGCCCAGCGGTGCCCAGGCGCAGCCGCTGGAAGTGGCGGCCGGCACGCTGGTGGTGTTTCACGGCCTGCTGCCGCACTACAGCGCGCCGAACCGCTCGGCGGTCTCGCGGCATGCCTACACCCTGCATGCGACCGACGCCCAGGCCAGGTATGCGCCGCACAACTGGCTGCAACGCGATGGCCGCCTGCCGCTGCGCGGCTTTGTTTGAGACTGGGCCCATGACCGAGACCAATGCGAAGTCGGGCCAATGTGCAGCCCGGCAGTGATGGCATCCTGCTAACCTAGCGCCATGGACGACGCCTTCAAGTCACAACTCTGCCTGCCGCTGAACGCCACCCTGGTCAGCGCACTGGCCCGCATGACCGCAGCCATTGGCAGCGCTGACTGGTTCGATGCCGTACTCAACCTGCTGGGCACAGTGTGTGCGATTGATTCCGGGGGCGCGATGGTCTACTACCGCGAGCAACGCCCACGGCGTATCTTGCACCGGTT
>CAMATS010000231.1 GCA_945861195.1 Rhodoferax sp. OV413 | reverse complement strand
TCGGTCAATTGCCCCAGCGGCTCCATGACAAAGGCCAGGTTGAAATGGGCATTGGAACTCTCGGGCTGGAGTTCGGCCACCCGCTGGTACAGGCTTAGCGCCTCAGCATGTCGTTCCTGCAACTGGGCCTCGTAGGCCAGGCTATTGAGGGCATTGACATCATTCGGTGCGCGAGCCAGCACCTGTTTAAAAATCGTCATGGCCTTGGCTCGCAAGCCCAAAAACAAAAACAGCTTGGCCTGCCAGCCCAATGCCAGTCTCTCAAAGGCACCCAGACTGCCCGCCGCGATGTTGAGTTGCGGGGCTATTGACATGCGCTAGGCCCAAGCTGCAAACACATGTCAATTTTGGCCTGGGTCAGCAGCACCCAGGCCAGCAGCAACCAACTGACGGTCGCAAGCGGAATATGCTGGTCAAGAATCGCTTTGGGGCTTAGCGCGCGAGTCAACCAAAGCGCCGGCCGGGCTGCTACATCCAACAATTGCCAAAACACATTGGTTTGCTTTTTCTTGCCGGCGAGTAAGCCCAGAATGAAGCGCGCGGCGATGAACATCAAGGCCAGCTCTGCCAGACTTTTCAGGACCACCACAAACAGCAACATAAACTTATTTCGCAAGGCAAGCAGTTAGACACAACCCGACTATCGGGGTTGAGACTGACGGCTCACTGACTTAAAACTGGGTGCAGCCTCTGCAACCAAGGGAAAACCATTAGGCCCCATTTCTCCATATGGGAATTCAGGGTTTTCAGCGGGCCTTGAGAAAAATATTTTGCTCTGTCTGACTTTCTTGCAGCAGATGGCTGCGCAGGTATCAACGCGCCAGTTTGCGGGATGGCCCCATACCAACCAGCGCCGCCCGCTGCCAATCAGGCCCAGCAGACCAGGCGCCATGGGCGATGTAATCAGCCAGCATGGGCAGGGCGTCAAAGCCCCAAAACAAGCGGTCGTCCACGGCCAGTGTGGGCACACCAAAAACCCCCGCGGCAATCGCCTCTTGCGTGTGCGCCTTCAATCCGTTCTTGACTACCTCACCCGCGACATCCCGTTCGGGCGCGAGTTGCTCGAGCAGAGCTGACAGCCGGGCCGGGTCTGCGGCATCGGCGCCGCCGCGCCACACATGGCGAAACAGGGTTTCACAGACATATCGGTTGGGCAGGCCCTGCGGGTCACAGGCCACCGCCAGCCGCAGCAAGGCCAGCGGATTGAATGGGTGGGTTGCCGGCAATTGCAACTCGATGCCGTGGTGCTGTGCCTGCCACAGCACCTGCCGGTAGGTCCAGTCACGTTTCCCCGGCATCTCAGCCGGGCCGAGTTGCCCGTGGTGCTTGAGCAGCGCGCCAAACAGCACCGGCTTGTAGATGATTTGGTAGCTCAGCCCAAGCAGGGCCTGCGGCAAATGTTCAAACGCCAGATAGGCGTAGGGCGAGATCGGATCAAAGTAAAACGTGACCTGCTTCATGCTGTGCTGCCTTGGATACGTTGCTCGATCCTGCTCCAGATTTGGCGCTTTGCCGCCGTGTCGGAGTTGCTCCATTGGCAGATTTCGTCGAGGGTGCGAAAGCAGCCTTGGCACAGATTGCGGTGCGGGTCCATGCGGCACACGGAGATGCAGGGGGAGGTCGCATACAGGCCGCCGGCCCTGACCTGAGCGGCATGCTCGGCCATCGCCTCAAGCGCCAAGGCCTGCGCTGCTGATGACAGGAGTTCGGGGGCAGCCATCTCAAACCCGACGCTGACTGAGCAGGGCCAGTGCCACCCTTGCGTTGGGCTTGCGCTGCAACTGCCCACTGATGTACTGGCCGGCATCGACCAGCTGGTCTAGATCGATCCCAGTGGCTATGCCCATGCCGTGCAACATGAACACCAGGTCTTCGGTAGCCACATTGCCGGTGGCGCCTTTGGCGTAAGGGCAGCCACCCAGGCCGGCCACTGAGGCATCAAACTGCCAGACGCCCATCTGCAGACAGGCCAGGGTGTTGGCCAGTGCCTGGCCGTAAGTGTCATGAAAATGGCCCGACACCTCGTCCAAGGTGAAGTGCTGCAGCGTCGCCGCCATGGCGCGCTGAACCTTGAGCGGCGTGCCCACGCCAATCGTGTCAGCCACACCGACATGCTGCACCCCAATACCCTTCATGAGGCCCGCCAGATAGCCCACACGCTCGGGCGCCACCTCGCCTTCGTAGGGACAACCCACAGCGCACGACATCGCGCCACGAACCTGGATACCAGCTGCGCGCGCCGCCGCCACCACCGGAGCAAAGCGCTCAATGCTCTGGGCGATCGAACAGTTGATGTTGCGCTGGCTGAAGGCCTCGCTGGCTGCGGCAAACACCACGATTTCATCAGGCCGGCTGGCGTGGGCTGCCTCAAAGCCCTGCAAATTAGGGGTGAGCACCGAGTAGCGCACGCCCACCTGGCGCGTGATGCCAGCCATCACCTGGGCGTTGTCAGCCATTTGGGGCACCCATTTGGGCGACACAAAACTGGTCACCTCAATGTCTTTCAAGCCAGCGGCTTGCAGCCGGTGCACCAGCTCGATCTTGACTGCGGCAGGCACGGCTTGTTGTTCGTTTTGCAAACCGTCGCGCGGGCCAACATCAACAATTTTGACGCGTGTGGGAAGTTTCATCTCAATAGCCATGGTTGGGGTTGACGATAGCGCTGACAGGCTCGCCACGTGCCAAAGCCTGTATCTTGCCCACTATTTGGGCCATGCTTTGGCGCGGCAGGGTGCTGGCAGAAATATGGGGCGTGACACGGATGCGCGGGTGCCGCCAAAACGGGTGGCTTGGGGGCAAGGGCTCGGTGCGAAACACGTCCAGCGTAGCGCCGGCGAGATGACCGCTCTCGAGCAGCGCCAGCAGATCGGCCTCCACCAGGTGGGCGCCACGCGCCACATTGATCAGGTAGCCGTTGGGCTGCAGCTGGCTCAGCGTGGCAAGGTTCAAGATTCCCTTGGTTTCTGGTGTGAGTGGCAGCAGGCATACCAGCAGTCGGCTACTGGCCAAAAACTCCGCCAGCTGCGACGGCCCCGAATAGCAGCGCACGCCGGAAATCGCCTTGGGGGTTCGGCTCCAGCCAAGCACCGGGTATTCAAAATGCTGCAGCGCCTGCGCCACCCGCTGCCCCAAGACGCCAAGCCCCATGATGCCAACCGGAAACTCGGCTCGGTTGAGCGGCGGGCGACGCACCCAATTGGCGTCATGAGCGGCGTTCTGGTAGCGGTCAAAGCCACGGGTGTGCTGGCTGACCGCATGGCACACGTATTCGGCCATCTGCACCGCCATGCCAGCATCGTCAAGGCGCACCACCAGCGCCTGTGGCGGCAGACGCAGTTGCATCAAGGCATCGACCCCGGCACCCACATTGAAAATCGTGCGCAGCTGTGTCTGCTCGTCAAACATCTGTTGAGGCGGCGCCCATACCACCGCCAAGTCTGCCAGCGCCGCGCCGGGTTGCCAGGGGGTCACGATGGCCTGGGGCAGCGCAGCACGCAAATCTTTCAGCCAAGCGCTGGCGTTGTCGTCTTTGCAAAAAAAACTGATGTGCATGGCGGTGCCTTAAGCCGTGAGCGTGATCAGCGCGGCGCCCTCGCCCACCTGATCGCCGGGGGCGTACAGCAGCTCGGCCACCACACCGTCCGCCGGGGCGGCAATGGTGTGCTCCATTTTCATGGCGTCCAGCACTGCCAGGGCCTGACCGCGCTTGACGCGGTCCCCTGCCTTGACGGCAAACGACACCACCTTGCCCGGCATGGGTGCGGTCAGGCGGCCGCCCTCGGCCTGCGCAACATCAGGATGGACCAGCAGGTCGCTCACCGTGATCTGCGCCGCACCCTGGGCCGTATGGACATAGGCCACATCGCTCAGGCGGTAAACATGCACCACCGCACTCACATCACCCCAATGCAGCGCAATACCGGAGCCGGCGGCAGCAAAGCGCAGCTCGCCCACGGTATCGGCCAGCCTGAGCTGCAGGCTGCCGTCGCGCCGGTAGCGCAGGCTGGCCGACACCTCGTCCTCGCCTTGGCGAAAGCTAAAGCGCCTAAGCAATTCGCCCAGGCTGCGCCAGCCGTCCGTCTGGCCAAACGGGCCAGCTCCCTGCCCGGCCCGCTCGGCCAGCAGGGTGCGGGCCACCTCGGCGGCGCAGGCCAGCGGCAGGCTGACCCGGGTCTGCCCAAACAGCGCTGCCGCCTCGCGTGGAATCAGCGCCGTGTCCAGATCGGCCTGAGCAAATGAGCGGCTCTGCACCACATGGCGCAGAAACTGCACATTGGTCTGCAGACCCACAATATGGGTCTGCGCCAGCGCCGCATCGAGCCGGGCCAGCGCCTCTCCGCGGGTGCCGCCATGGACGATCAGCTTGGCCACCATGGAGTCGTAATAGGGCGAGATCGCATCGCCCTGGCGGACGCCTGAGTCCACCCGAACCCCGTGGTCGGCCCGCCCGAAGGTGCTGCAGGCCGGCAGCGCATACACGTCGAGCCGGCCGGTGGCGGGCAGAAAATTGTTGTCTGGGTTTTCGGCACAAATGCGGGCCTCAATGGCGTGGCCGCTTAGGCGCAGCTGGTGCTGCAACAGCGGCAGCGGTTCGCCACTGGCCACCCGCAACTGCCACTCCACCAGATCGAGACCGGTGATGGCTTCGGTCACCGG
>CAMATS010000230.1 GCA_945861195.1 Rhodoferax sp. OV413 | reverse complement strand
CCAGCCCACTGGCAGCTCTTTTGGCTCGGGGCTGAAGGTGTCGATCTGCGGCTGGTACATGCTGCGGCTGCGCAGGGTGTGAACAAACCACCGGCCGACAACAGCCCAGTTGGAGGCCGGCAGCCCCCAGACCCGTTGCAAGATTTGTTGCCAGATGTCCATGGCCGCGCAAGACAGGACGCCTGCAACAACGATTGATACCAAGACTTGTTCCATTCCGCTCGTCTCCTGTGTCTGGCGTTCGTGTTTGAAAAACCACCCGATGACTTCAGCGGGCGCCAAAAATAGCGCTGCCAACCCGTACCTGGGTGCTGCCGGCATGTATGGCGGCCTCCAGGTCTGCGCTCATGCCCATCGACAGGGTGTCAAGCTTCAGGCCATCGGCCCGCAATGCGTCAAACACGGCCCGAACCCTGGCAAAAACTGCGACCGCCGAGGCAAAATCAGGCGCCGGCTCGGGGATGCTCATCAGCCCGCGAAGACACAGGCCCGGCAGGGCCGCCACCTGCTGCGCCAGCGCTGCCGCCTCCGGCGCCAACACGCCAGATTTGTTGGCCCCGCCATCCACATTGAGTTGTATGCAAACCTGCAGCGGCGCCAGACCGGCGGGCCGCTGCTCGCTCAGGCGCTGCGCTGTTTTGAGCCTGTCAACGCTGTGCACCCAGTCAAAATGCTCAGCCACCAGCCGGGTTTTGTTGCTCTGAATCGGGCCAATGCAATGCCATTGCACTGCACTGGGGTTGGCGTTGGTCAATGCGCTGAACGCGCTGATTTTTAGCACCGCCTCCTGGATGTAGTTTTCGCCAAAGGCAAACTGTCCAGCGGCCCAGGCGGCTTGCACGGCCTGAGGCCCAAAAGTTTTTGATACTGCCAGCAGCTGTACCTCGGCGGGTGCACGCCCAGCAGCCTCGCAGGCAGCTCGAATCCGATCGCGAACCTGTTGTAAATTGAAGGGAATTGTCGTCATAATTGGCCCCAAGCGTAACAAAGGATTCGAGCCTCTGTGGACATCACCCAATTGCTGGCCTTTGTTGTCAAGAACAAGGCGTCGGATTTGCATCTTTCGGCTGGCCTGCCCCCAATGATTCGGGTACACGGCGATGTTCGGCGCATCAGCCCAGATGCGTTGGACCACAAACAGGTGCATGCCATGATGTACGACATCATGAATGACGGCCAGCGCAAGCACTTTGAGGCGTTTTTAGAGCTTGATTTTGCCTTTGAAGTTGAGGGCCTGGCGCGGTTTCGGGTTAACGCCTTCAATCACAGCCGTGGCGCCGGTGCTGTACTGCGCACCATCCCCAGCAAGATCCTGTCGCTCGAGCAACTCAACGCACCCAAAATATTTGCTGAACTCGCCCTCAAGCCGCGTGGCCTGGTGCTTGTGACCGGGCCAACAGGCTCGGGCAAATCAACCACCTTGGCAGCCATGGTGAACTACCTCAATGAAAACGAGTACGGACACATCCTGACCGTTGAAGACCCCATAGAGTTTGTCCATGACTCAAAAAAATGCCTGATCAATCAGCGCGAGGTCGGGCCGCACACCCTGAGTTTTGCCGCAGCGCTGCGTTCTGCGCTGCGCGAAGACCCGGACGCCATCATGGTCGGAGAGATGCGAGATTTAGAGACCATTCGCTTGGCCATGACGGCCGCCGAGACCGGGCACCTGGTGTTTGGCACGCTGCACACATCGAGTGCGGCCAAGACCATAGACCGCATCATTGACGTGTTCCCTGCCGAAGAAAAAGAAATGGTTCGCGCCATGCTCTCAGAGTCGTTGCAGGCGGTGATCTCGCAAACCCTGTGCAAAACCAAAGATGGGCAGGGCCGGGTTGCCGCGCATGAGATCATGCTTGGCACCAATGCCATTCGCAACCTGATTCGCGAGGCCAAGGTAGCGCAGATGTACTCCACCATACAGACCGGTAACAGCCTGGGCATGCAGACCCTGGACCAGTCATTGGCAGACCTGGTCAAGCGAAATCTGGTCAGCCCTGCAGAGGCGCGTACCAAGGCCAAGAGCCCGGAAAATTTTGCCGCTTAGGCCGACCAAGGGGCCAGAGAAATAACGCTATGCAAACCCCCCAAGCTGCCGACTTCATTGGCGAATTGCTTAAATTGATGCTCGAGAGAAACAGCAGCGATTTGTTCATCAGCGCGGGTTTTCCGCCGGCCATCAAGGTGGATGGCGAGATGACCAAGCTCTCGCCAGACCCGCTCAGCCCCGAGCACACTGCAGCCCTGGTCCGTGCTGTGATGAGCGAGCGCCAGCTCAGCGAGTTTGAGGCCACAAAAGAGTGCAACTTTGCGATTACCCATGCCGGCGTGGGCCGTTTCCGGGTGAACGCCTTTGTACAACGGGGAAGCGCCGGCATGGTGCTGCGGCAAATTCCGGGCACGGTGCCCAGTCTGGACGGCCTGGCGATGCCGCAGGTGCTCAAAGACGTGGTCATGGCCAAGCGCGGCCTGTGTATTTTGGTTGGGGCCACCGGCTCGGGAAAATCGACCACCTTGGCGGCCATGGTGGACTGGCGCAATGAAAAGTCTCACGGTCATATCATCACGGTGGAGGACCCGATCGAGTTTGTGCACTGGCACAAGAACTGCATGGTGACGCAGCGCGAAGTTGGCCTTGACACCGACAGCTGGGAAGCCGCCCTCAAAAATACCCTACGCCAAGCGCCAGATGTGATCCTGATGGGCGAGATCCGTGATCGCGAAACCATGGAGCATGCGGTGGCGTTCGCCGAGACCGGCCACCTCTGCCTGGCCACCCTGCACGCCAACAACGCCAACCAGGCGCTAGATCGAATCATCAACTTCTTCCCCGAAGAGCGGCGCAGCCAATTGCTGATGGACTTGTCGCTCAATCTCAGGGCCATTGTGTCGCAGCGGCTGGTGCCCAAGCAAAGCGGCAAGGGCCGTGTTGCCGTGGTTGAGGTTCTGCTCAACACACCCCTGATCTCTGATCTGGTGTTCAAGGGCGAAGTCACGGGCATCAAAGAGGTCATGAAAAAAAGCCGCAACCTGGGCATGCAAACCTTCGACCAGGCCCTGTTTGACGCCTTCGAAGCTGAGGCCATCAGCTATGAAGACGCCCTGCGCAACGCCGACTCGGCCAATGACTTGCGCCTGCAAATCAAGCTCCACAGCCAGCGCAGCAAATCCAGCGAGCTGACTGTCAGCACCGAAAACCTGTCAATTGTTTAAAACCTCCTATGACCAGCATCAAACCCAAAACATATGATTCAACGCCCCCGCTGAAGGTGGCTTTTTTAGGCCTGGGCGTGATGGGGTATCCCATGGCCGGCCACTTGGCGCTGGCTGGCCACCAGGTGACGGTTTACAACCGCACAGCGAGTAAGTCAGCCGCATGGTGCGCTGAATTCGCCAGCACAGGCCGCGTTGATCAGGCGCCAACAGCGCGCCAAGCGTCCCAGGGAGCTGCCCTGGTTTTCTGCTGCGTCGGCAATGACGACGACCTGCGTGGCGTGGCCCTGGGAGAGCAGGGCGCTTTTGCTGGCATGGCAGCGGGCGCGGTCTTTGTTGACCACACCACCGCCTCGGCCAGTGTGGCTCGCGAGCTCCAAGGGCTGGCCAAATCGCTGGACTTGCAATTTGTTGATGCCCCTGTGTCGGGTGGTCAGGCGGGCGCCCAAAATGGACTGCTGACCGTGATGTGTGGCGGCGAAGCCAATGCTTTTGCCGCCATGCAGGCGCCCGCTATGGCGTTTTCCCGGGCGGTTACCCTGCTTGGCGGCAGCGGCGCCGGGCAGTTGGCCAAAATGGTGAACCAGATCTGCATCGCCGGCCTGGTGCAGGGCCTGAGTGAGGCCATCGCCTTTGGCGAGCAGGCCGGGCTAGACATGGTGCAAGTGCTTGAGGCGATAGGCAAGGGTGCGGCACAAAGCTGGCAAATGGACAACCGTGGCAAAACCATGGTGGCCGGCAAATTTGATTTTGGCTTTGCTGTGGACTGGATGCGCAAAGACTTGGGCCTGGTCTTAGACGAGGCCAAGCGCAACGGCGCCCGGCTGCCGGTGACAGCGCTGGTTGACCAGTTTTATGCCGACGTCCAGCAACTCGGTGGGCAGCGCTGGGACACGTCGAGCCTGATCAAGCGGCTGCGGTAAAGCGCGCTAGGCAGGCTAGCCGACTTGTTTCATGTTGCGCTGGCCGATTCGAGCGTTGACAGGGCCTGCACCGCACACGCGCGGGAGGCAGTGCAGTTTCAGGTATGACGGCTGGGCTGAGTCGCTGAGTAGCAAGTTCTTTGCTGGTAATCCGGTTGCCCAATATCTCTACCCTGGTCGGCGTTCAAATGCTTTTACATCGTCGGGTATGTGGTGGAAGGCTTGTTTGTCCACAGTGAAGATAGCAATTTGGGGCTTGTAGACAGAGGGGTCATCTAAGGTGCCGACCTTCACCACCATGGCACCGGGCCTCATTGGTGTTTGAGTCCCTATTGCGGTTCCACATGTTGGACAAAAGAAACGAGTTACCGGCCTTTCCAAGTCAGTGCGTTTGAAGGATGAAGGAGTTCCTTTTTCGTAGTTGAATCCCTCAAGGTCAAAGATCACAATCGCGTTTGGGTGCCCACCAGTAATGTATTGACACTCCCTGCAATGGCATTGCAAAGAGGCTTTGATGTCCCCCTCAT
>CAMATS010000229.1 GCA_945861195.1 Rhodoferax sp. OV413 | reverse complement strand
GCCTTGGTGGTGGGCGATCAACGCGCGATCGAGCGCTCTGACTGGGACCTGTTCCGGGCCACCGGTGTGGCACACCTGATGTCGATCTCGGGCCTGCACATCACGATGTTTGCCTGGGCGGCTGCCCTGGCGGTGGGATGGCTGTGGCGACGCTCTGCAGGCCTGTGCCGGCTCTGGCCCGCACCCAGTGCGGCACTGCTGGGAGGCATGCTGCTGGCCGGCGCCTACGCCTTGTTCAGCGGCTGGGGCGTGCCGGCTCAGCGCACGGTACTCATGCTCGCCAGCGTGGGGCTGCTGCGCCTGGCGGGCAAACGCTGGCCCTGGCCGGTGGTATGGCTGCTGGCCTGCACCGTCGTCGTGGTAGCCGACCCCTGGGCCCTGCTCCAAGCCGGCTTCTGGCTAAGCTTCGTAGCCGTCGGCGTCCTCTTCGCCTCCAGCCTTGGAACAACACCAACAACAGCCCCAAGCCTAGGGGCAACCCAATCCACCGCCGGGCCGCCCCAAGGTGGATTAGCCCCCCCGGGGGGCAGCGCAGCACACGCAGCGGCAAGCGTGAGGGCCACAACCCCGCCGTCGGGCCGCCCCAAGGCGGGGTTCGCCCCCTTGGGGGGCAGCGCAGCACACGCAGTGGCAAGCGTGGGGGCCACAGCCCCAAGCGAGGGGCAAACGGAATCCACCGCCGGGCCGCCCCAAGGTGGATTAGCCCCCCCGGGGGGCAGCGCAGCACGCGCAGCGGCAAGCGTGGGGGCCACAACCCCGCCGCCGGGCCGCCCCAAGGCGGGGTTCGCCCCCCCGGGGGGCAGCGCAGCACACGCAGTGGCAAGCGTGGGGGCAACAACCCCGCCGCCGGGCCGCCCCAAGGCGGGGTTCGCCCCCTCGGGGGGCAGCGCAGCACACGCAGTGGCAAGCGTGGGGGCCATATTCCACGAACAATGGGTCATCACCCTGGCGCTCACACCCCTCACGCTGTTGTTGTTCGGGCAGGTTTCGCTGGTGGGCCTGCTGGCCAATGGGCTGGCGATTCCCTGGGTGACGCTGGTGGTCACGCCGCTGGCCATGCTGGGCACTGTGCTGCCCGGGCTGTGGCAGGTGACAGCTGCGGCTATCGGTTGGATGAGCGCAGTGCTGCAATTTTTGGCTGATCTGCCGCTGGCCGTTCTGTGGGTGCCGCAGGCTCCTTTGTGGGCCGGCGCAGTGGGTCTGATGGGTGGCCTGCTGCTGGTTTTGCGTCTGCCTTGGCAGTTGCGCAGCATTGGCCTGCCGCTGCTCCTGCCTGTGCTCCTGTGGCAGGCGCCGCGGCCGCCGGTGGGTGAGTTTGAGGTGCTGGCAGCTGATGTTGGGCAGGGCAATAGTTTGATTGTGCGCACCCGCCACCACGCCATGGTGTACGACGCCGGCCCCCGCTTTAGCAACGAAAGTGACGCCGGACACCGGGTCATGGTGCCGCTGCTTCGCGCCATGGGAACCCAACTGGACATGGTGGTTTTAAGCCACCGTGACACCGACCATGTGGGCGGTGCTGCAGCGGTGTTGGCGCAACAACCGCAGGCTCAATTGCTCAGCTCGCTAGAACCCGGGCATATGCTGCAGACACTTCGTCCAGGGCGAACCTGCCTGGCCGGACAAAGCTGGCGCTGGGATGGCATTGATTTTTTGGTGCTTCATCCCCGCCCCGAAGACTATGCGGCAGCGCTGCGTCCCAACGCGCTGAGTTGCACTCTGCGCATCAGCAACGGGCGGCAGACTGCCCTGCTGGCGGGTGATATCGAGCAAGCACAAGAGACCCTGTTGGTAGCCAGCGGAGCACCGTTGCGCGCCACCCTTCTGCTGGTGCCCCACCACGGCAGCAAGACCTCGAGCAGCGCGGCTTTTTTAGACGCGGTCAGCCCGAGCCTGGCCTTGGTGCAATCGGGCTACCGCAACCGGTTTGGTCATCCGGCGGAACCGGTGCTGGCGCGCTATGCGGATCGGCAGATCCCGGTCTTTGATTCGCCCCATTGTGGTGCATTAACCTGGCGATCGGTCGAAGCACAGCAAGTGCAATGCCACCGGCAGACGGCTCTGCGTTACTGGCATCACCGTGTCCCTTGATTTCCTGGCCCGTGGCGCTGCTGTGAGCCGTGGCGCAAAGCTTGCTAAGCTCGGGACAGGAGTGAAGCTGCCCATGCAAAGATTCGACGAGATGTACACCCGTCTGCCCTATGAGTTTTTCAGCCAGGGCGAGCAGGTGCGGGAGCATTACAAAATTTATGACGCTTGGCTGGCGCGCCAACCCGGCGACATGATGGCCAAGCGCCGCGAAGAAGCCGAAATGATCTTCCGGCGCGTGGGCATCACCTTTGCCGTGTATGGCGACAAAGACGAGGAGGGCGCCGGCACCGAGCGGCTGATTCCCTTTGACCTGATACCCCGCATCATCCCGGCCCACGAGTGGGCCACCCTTGAGCTTGGCCTGGTGCAACGCGTGACCGCGATGAACCGCTTCATCCATGACGTCTACCACGGCCAAGACATCTTGCGTGCCGGCGTGGTGCCGCGCGAGCAAGTGGAGCGCAACGCCCAGTTTCGGCCCGAGATGGTGGACGTCGAGGTGCCGCACCAGATCTACTCGCACATCTCGGGCATCGACATCGTGCGCGCGCCCAACCCGGCCGGCGCGGGTGAATACTATGTGCTCGAAGACAACCTGCGCGTGCCCAGCGGTGTGAGCTACATGCTTGAAGACCGCAAGATGATGATGCGCTTGTTTCCCGAGCTGTTCAATGCGCACCGGGTGGCGCCGGTGGCCCATTACCCCGACCTGCTCTTGGAGACCCTGCGCGCCAGCAGCCCGGCCACCACTGCCGAGCCAACCGTAGTGGTGCTCACGCCCGGCATGTACAACAGCGCCTATTTTGAGCACGCCTTTCTGGCACAACAGATGGGCGTGGAACTGGTAGAGGGACAGGACCTGTTTGTCAAAGACAATTTTGTCTACATGCGCACCACCCGCGGCCCGAAACGGGTGGACGTAATTTACCGTCGCGTGGACGATGATTTTCTGGACCCCAAAGTGTTCCGCCCTAGCAGCACCCTGGGCTGTGCCGGCCTGCTCGATGTGTACCGAGCCGGCCATGTCACCATCTGCAACGCGGTGGGCACCGGCGTGGCCGATGACAAGTCGATTTACCCCTACGTGCCCAAGATGATCGAGTTTTACCTGGGCGAAAAACCAATCCTCAGCAATGTGCCTACCTACCTGTGCCGCAACAAGGATGACCTGGCCTACACCCTGGCCAACCTGAAGGACCTGGTGGTGAAAGAGGTGCATGGCGCCGGTGGCTACGGCATGCTGGTGGGCCCGGCCGCCACCCGGGCCGAGATCGAAGACTTCCGCAAAGCGATGCTGGCCAACCCTGAGGGCTATATCGCCCAGCCCACCCTGAGCCTGTCGAGCTGCCCCACCTTTGTCGAAAGCGGCATCGCCCCGCGCCACATTGATCTGCGGCCCTATGTGCTGTCTGGCAAGACCGTGCAGATGGTGCCCGGCGGCCTGACCCGCGTCGCCCTGAAGCAAGACTCACTGGTAGTCAACTCCTCGCAAGGCGGCGGCACCAAAGATACCTGGATATTGGAAATATGAAACCTTGCGGGACAGACCGCAGCGCGCAGCGCCAGCTCTGTCCCCAACTAAATAGAGATTTTTGCGGGACAGACCGCAGCGCGCAGCGCCAGCTCTGTCCCCAACTGATGGAGAAAGTTCATGTTGTCTCGTACTGCCGACCATCTGTTCTGGATGTCCCGCTACACCGAGCGAGCCGAAAACACCGCGCGCATGCTCGATGTCAACTACCAGACCTCGCTGCTGCCGCAGTCTGAAGCGGTGGCGCTGGTGGGCTGGCAGGGGCTGCTGAGCATCAGCGAGCTCTTGCCCACCTACCAGAGCCTGCACGGTGAGGTGCATGTGCAAAAAGTCATGGATTTCATGGTGAAAGACGAGAGCAACCCCTCGTCCATCATGTCCTGCCTGAGTGCGGCCCGTGAGAACGCCCGCGCCGTGCGCGGCACCCTGACCACCGAGGTCTGGGAGACCCACAACCAGACCTGGCTGGAGGTGCGGCGCATGGTCAAAAACGGCGATTTTGAGCGTGACCCAGGCCAGTTTTTTGAGTGGGTCAAGTTCCGCTCGCACCTGTCGCGCGGCGTTACGGTGGGCACCATGCTGATGGATGAGGCCCTGCACTTCATGCGCCTGGGCACTTTTCTGGAGCGGGCCGACAACACCGCCCGGCTGGTGGATGTCAAGTTCCATGCCTTGCAGAGTGATTTTTTCGGCACGGCCAGCGAGAAAGATCAGGAGTACGATTTCTACCACTGGAGCGCCATTCTGCGCAGCGTCTCGGGCTTTGAGGTCTACCGAAAGGTGTACCGCGACGTGATCAGGCCCGAGCGCGTGGCCGAGCTGCTGATCCTGCGCCCGGACATGCCGCGCTCATTGCATGCCAGCCTGAACGAGGTGGTCAGCAACCTGGGCCTGGTCAGCAACGACCAGACTGGCGAAACCCACCGCCGCGCCGGCAAACTGCGCGCCGAACTCAAATACGGCCGCATTGACGAAATTTTGGCCACCGGGCTTCACGCCTACCTGACCCAGTTTCTCGACCGCGTGAACGACCTGGGCCTGCACATCAGCCGCGAATTTC
>CAMATS010000228.1 GCA_945861195.1 Rhodoferax sp. OV413 | reverse complement strand
ACTCTATTGAGATGAGTCGCCTGCTGTTTGGGGCCGACTTTGTGGACCAGCACTGCGTGATTTTGGGCAATGTGAATGTCAACTCGCCGCTGCTGTGGGATGGCACCATGACCAAGTCGGCCCGGGCCTATGCCCGCGCCAACCAAGCTGCGGTGATCGTGCCCTTTATCCTGGGTGGTGCCATGGGGCCGGTCACCAACGCCGGCGCCAGTGCCCAGGCCCACGCCGAAACCATGGTCGGCTGCGCCATGACCCAGCTGGAGCGCCCCGGCGCGCCGGTGATTTACGGCAACTTTCTCTCCAGCATGTCGCTGCGCTCGGGCTCGCCCACCTTTGGCACGCCCGAGCCGGCCATTGGCTCCATGGTGGTGGGGCAGTTGGCACGTCGGCTAAAGCTGCCGCTGCGCTGCGCCGGCTCGTTCACCACCTCCAAGCTGCCGGATGGTCAGGCCATGCAAGAGAGCGTGATGTCCATGCTGTCGGCGGTGCACTGCGGGGCCAACTTCATCTTGCACGCGGCCGGCTTTTTGGACGGCTTGCTGTCCATGAGCTACGAGAAGTTCATGATGGATGCTGACTTTTGCGGCGCCCTGCACAGCTACCTGGGCGGCGTGGTGGTGGACGACAACACGCTGGCCATGGGTGCGTTCCAAAGCGTCACGCCCGGCGGGCACTACCTGGGCAGTGACCACACCATGGCCAATTACACCACGGCGTTTTTTGACTCCAACATTGCCGACAACACGCCCTTTGAGGCCTGGAACGAAGGCGGCAAAACCGACGCCGCCACCCGCGCCAACAAACGCTGGAAAGCCTCGCTAGCCGAGTACGTGGCGCCGCCACTGGACGAGGCGGTGGACGAATCCATCCGCGACTTTGTGGCCTTTAAGAAGGCCTCTATGACCGACCAGTGGTACTAACGACCGTACTGAAGACGGTACTGAGCCCGGAGCCCCGCATGTCACTCGCCAACGACCCCCTGTTGCAGCCCTTTCAGCTCAAGCACCTGCGGCTGCGCAACCGTATCATGACCAGCTCGCACGAGCCGGCCTATGCCGAAGACGGCCTGCCCAAAGCCCGCTACCGCGCCTACCATGTGGAGCGGGCCAAAGCCGGCATTGCCCTGACCATGACGGCCGGCTCGGCCGCCGTCTCGCGCGACAGCCCGCCGGTGTTCAACAACATCCTGGCCTACAAGGACGAGGTGGTGCCCTGGATGCGCGACCTGACCGACGCCTGCCATGAGCACGGCGCCGCGGTGATGATCCAGATCACCCACCTGGGGCGGCGCACCAGCTGGTCCAAGGCCGACTGGCTGCCGGTGGTCTCGCCCTCGCACCAGCGCGAGGCCTCGCACCGCGCCTTCCCTAAGCAAATGGAGGACTGGGACATTGCGCGCCTGATCCGCGACTATGCGGACGCGGCCGAGCGCATGCACGCCGCCGGCGTTGATGGCGTGGAACTCGAAGCCTACGGCCACCTGATGGACCAGTTCTGGTCCCCCGCCACCAACACGCTGGAGGCGCCCTACGGCGGCACGCTGGAGAACCGGGTGCGCTTCACGCTGGACGTGATCAAGGCCATCCGGGCCCGGGTGGGGCCGGACTTCATCCTGGGGGTGCGAGGCGTGGCCGACGAGGCCATGCCCGGAGGCATTAATGCCGAGGAAGGCCTGGGCATTGCGCGCTACCTGGCCAAGTCGGGCATGGTGGATTTTTTGAACATCATTCGCGGCCACATCGACACCGACGCCGGGCTGACCGACGTGATCCCGGTGCAAGGCATGGCCAGCGCGCCACACCTGGACTTTGCTGGCAGCATCCGGGCGCAGGTGGATATTCCGATCTTTCACGCCGCCAAGATACAAGACGTGACCACCGCCCGCTTTGCCATTGCCTCGGGCAAGCTCGACATGGTGGGCATGACCCGCGCCCATATGGCCGACCCCCACATCGTTCGCAAGATCATGATTGGCCGCGAGGACACCATCCGCCCCTGTGTGGGCGGCAACTTCTGCCTGGACCGCATCTACGCCGGGGGCGAGGCCTACTGCATCCACAACCCGGCCACCGGACGCGAGCTGACCATGCCGCACACCCTGAGCCTGGCCCCGCTCAAACGCAAGTTGGTGATCGTGGGCGCCGGCCCGGCCGGGCTGGAGGCGGCCCGGGTCGCATCCGAGCGCGGCCACCAGGTGCTGTTGCTGGAAGCAGCAGCCAAGCCGGGTGGCCAGGTGCGGCTGACCACCCAAACCGCACGCCGACGCGAGATGATCAGCATCATTGACTGGCGCATGGCGCGCTGCGAAGAACAGGGGGTGACGTTCCGCTTCAACACCCTGGCCGATGCCGCCACCGTGCTGGCCGAGCAGCCCGCCGTGGTGATCATCGCCACCGGAGGCCTGCCTCACACCGAGGTGCTGGCACAGGGCAACGAACTGGTGGTGTCGGCCTGGGACATCCTGAGCGGCGATGTCAAGCCCGGACGCAATGTGCTGATGTACGACGACGCCGGCGACCATGCAGCGCTGCAGGCCGCCGACCTGATCGCCCAGACCGGTGCCAAAGTCGAGATCATGACGCCCGACCGCAGCTTTGCGCCTGAGGTGATGGCCATGAACCTGGTGCCTTATATGCGCAGCCTGCAAAAGCGCGATGTCATCTTCACCGTGACCTTTCGGCTGACGTCTGTGATGCGCCAGGACGGCCAACTGCTGGCCCACATCGGCAGCGACTACGGCGGCGTGCACCAGCAGCGCTTGGTAGACCAAGTGGTGGTCAACCACGGCACCCGGCCGCTCGACGAGCTGTACTTTGAACTTAAGAGCCGCTCCAGCAACCAGGGCGCGGTGGACTACGACGCCCTGCTGGCCGGGCAGCCACAAGGCCAGCCGGCACCCGACAGCGGTTTCCAGTTGTTCCGCATTGGTGACGCGGTGTCAGCGCGCAACACGCATGCGGCAATCTACGACGCCTTGCGCTTGGTAAAGGATTTATAAGAACCAGACGCAAGGCCTCCGAAGGGCCGATCGGCACAGATTAAGGCAAAATTTTCCCGCCAATTCCAATTAAGAAGCAAATATGGAAAAATAGATTGATGTTTACAGATTCATGCCGGTAGTTTTTTCCTGTTCGGGCCACGCGGCACGGGCAAGTCGACCTGGCTGCGGCCCCTGCTCGACACGGCCATCTGGATCGACTTGCTTGATCCGCAAACCCTGCGCGTGTTCCAGGCCAGACCTGAACGACTGCTGGAACGCATCGCGGCACAACCCCTGCTCACCGACGTGGTGATTGACGAAGTGCAGAAGGTACCGGCACTGCTGGACGTTGTGAACCAGCTTGTGGAGGGCGACCGTCCACTGCGGTTCATCCTGACGGGATCGAGTGCCCGCAAGCTGCGTCGGGGCGCAGCCCACTTGCTGGCCGGGCGGCTCACCGAACAACAGATGCATCCCTTCATGGCAGCAGAACTTGGCGAGGCGTTTGACCTGCAAAGGTCCCTGGAAGTCGGGCTCGTGCCCCTGGCCTGGAGCGCCCTCGAGCCGGAAAACACACTGCGCGCCTATGCCTCGCTCTACTTGCATGAGGAGGTTCAGGCCGAAGCCTTGGCCCGCCAGGTCGGCGCGTTTGCCCGCTTCCTGGAGGCCATCAGTTTGTCCCACGGTGAGCTGCTGAACCTGTCGGAAGTAGCGCGCGAGTGCCAGGTGGGCCGCAAGACTGTTGAAAACTACCTGATCATCCTCGAAGACCTGCTGCTGTGTTTTCGTGTCCCGGTGTCCACGCGCCGGGCCAAACGGATTCTGGTCGCCCACGACAAGTTTTTTTACTTCGACGCCGGTGTCTACCGTTCGATTCGCCCCAAAGGGCCGCTGGACCAACCCGAGTCGATCGAAGGCATGGCACTCGAAGGACTCGTCGCCCAACACCTTCGCGCCTGGGCGAGCTACCGCAAAATTCCCGCAGAGCTGTTTTATTGGCGCACCAAGTCTGGCAGCGAAGTTGACTTCGTCCTGTACGGCGCAGATGTGTTCGTGGCCATCGAGGTGAAGCGCTCACGCACTGTGCACGCCAGCGACCTGCGCGCGCTCAAAGCCTTCAAGGAGGATTACCCGGAGGCCATCGTTTACCTGCTTTACATGGGGCAGGAGGCGCTCAAGATCGGCGATGTGCTGTGCCTGCCCTGCGAGACCTTCCTAAAGACACTGCACCCAAGCCATGCCATTGGCGATGGCCTTTGATGCCACCGATCTGAGTCAGCGTGCCAAAGCCCGGGCCTCACCCGCCAGCCGCGTGATGCGGGCCCAGTCGCCACTGGCCAGCGCATCAGCCGGCACCAGCCAGGTGCTGCCAACGCACACCACATTGCTTAGAGCCAAAAATTCGGCGGCGTTCTGCGGTGTGACGCCGCCGGTGGGGCAGAACTTGGCGTCAAAGAAGGGGCCACTCCAGGCCTTGAGCATGGCCGGGCCGCCAGCCTGCATGGCCGGAAAGAACTTGAGCTCGGTGAAGCCATCTTCCTGCGCCTGCATGATCTCGCTGGCGCTGGCCACCCCCGGCAGCAGCGCCAGGCCGGCATCGCGGCAGGCCTGGCCCACAGCCGTGGTGTAGCCCGGGCTCACAGCGAAGCGGGCACCCGCGCGGGCAGCCGCCTGCGCATCGGCGCGGCTGCGCACGGTGCCGGC
>CAMATS010000227.1 GCA_945861195.1 Rhodoferax sp. OV413 | reverse complement strand
ATGCCCGCACGGGCCCACTGCACGGCACGGTAGCCGGTTTCTTCCATCAATTCACGCTGTGCGCAGGCCAGGCTGTCTTCGCCCGGATCGAGCTTGCCTGCAGGAAATTCGATCATGACCCGACCCATCGGGTAGCGAAACTGGCGCTCAAGCAGCACGCGCCATTCGGCGGTCGTATCGCTCAGAAGGGGCACCACCATCACTGCGCCAGGATGCACCAGATATTCACGACTGCCAAGGCTGCCATCCGGCAGGCGCACAGAATCCCGAAATGCCTGTAAAAAGCGGCCTTTGAGCAGTGCCTCGCTAGCAACTTTGGTCTCGATCAAATGATCATCGCTTTGTTTCATGCAGCCCAGTCAATTCTTGTTCAAGCGCAGCAGCCCACCAAGTAGGTATCGGCCCAGCGGCGGAGCCCTCAGCTGCCCAGTGTCTGGACGATGGCCCGGGCACACAGGGACATCAGGCCGCCCGGCAACAGCCCCAGCAATAAAACCAGGGCGCCGTTGAGCGACAACACAAGCCGAACATCCAGGCTCGCATACACGGTGCTCGCGCTGATGGGTTCGTCAAAGTACATGACTTTGACCACGCGCAGGTAATAAAAAGCCCCTACCAGGGACATCATGACAGCAAATACTGCCAGGCCCAGGTGCAACGCCTGCCCAGAGGCGATCAGGGCCTGCAACACCGAGAGCTTGGCATAAAACCCGACCATGGGCGGAATGCCGGCCAATGAAAACAGGCACACGGCCATCACCGCCGCATACAGTGGGCTGCGCTGGTTGAGGCCGGCAAAATCTGCGATCTCTTCGCTCTCAAAGCCGTCTCGGGCCAGCAGCAAAATGACGCCAAAACTCGCCAGCGTGGTGAGCACATAGGTGACCACATAAAACATGGCCGAGCTGTAGGCGTTGGCCGCCGAATCGATCTGCCCGTTGACTACGCCCGAGGCCATGCCCAGCAGCACAAAGCCCATTTGGGAAATGGTAGAAAACGCCAGCATGCGCTTGAGGTTGGTTTGGGCAATGGCGGCCAGGTTGCCGAGCAACAGCGAACCCACCGAAAGCACCATGAGCATTTGTTGCCAGTCAATGGCCAGGGACAACATGCCCTCCACCAGCAGGCGGATCATGATGGCAAAAGCGGCCAGCTTGGGCGCGCCAGCAATCATCAGTGTGACCGCGGTGGGCGCACCCTGGTAGACATCAGGGATCCACATGTGAAATGGCACGACGCCAAGCTTGAAAGCCAAGCCAGAGACCACAAACACCAGGCCAAACACCAGCACCTGGTGGTTCACATGGCCCGAGTTGATGGCGCGAAACACGGCATTGACATCCAGCGAGCCGGTGGCGCCATACATCATGGACAGACCGTACAACAAAAATCCTGAGGCCAACGCACCCAGTACAAAATATTTCATGGCGGCCTCAGTCGCCGTGGCATCGTCGCGGCGCAGGGCCACCAGCGCGTAGCTTGAGAGTGTGAGCAGCTCCAGCCCCATGTAGAGCACCAAAAAGTTGTTGCCCGAGATCATCACAAACATGCCCAACAGGGCAAACAAGCCAAGCGAAAAAAGCTCGCCACCGCGCAGCATGTCCCGGTCTGCCGCGTAGGGTCTGGCATAAACCAGGGTCACCATCACAGCCAATGCTGAAAAGCACTTGAGCCAGTTACCCATGGGGTCGCTCACCACCATATTGCCAAAACCATAGACCGTGGCGCCGGCGCTGGCATACAGGGCCTGCAGGGCGGCGACCGCCGCGAGGGTCAACAGCGTGAGCACGTAGGTTGCAGTGCGCCTTGGGCTGCGTACCGCCAGATCCGCCAGCGCCACCACGCAGCCCATCACCAACAGGATGATCTCGGGATAAACCGAAATCCAGCTGAGTTTGTCGATCATCTTGCGTCTCTCAATTGAGGGGGTCTGGCGTCGCTGCTCAGGGCAGCTTGGACTGGGCCACGTGCCGAAGCAACTCGGTCACAGAGCTGTCCATCACATCGGTGAAGGGCTTGGGGTAGATGCCCATACCAAGCGTGGCAACCGCCAGCAGTGCCAACACCAGGAATTCGCGCTTGTTGATGTCGAGCAGGGCTGCAACCTGTCCGTTTGCAACCGGACCGAGATAGACCCGTTTGAACATCCACAGGGTGTAGGCAGCGCCAAAAACCAGCGCACTTGCCGCCAAAGCGCCCAGCCAGAAGTTGACCTTGACCGCGCCCAGAATCACCATCCACTCTCCGACAAAACCAGCCGTGCCCGGCAAACCGCAATTGGCCATGGCAAACAGCAGGGCAAAGGCGGTAAAACGCGGCATGGTGTTGATCACTCCGCCGTAACTCGAAATCTCGCGCGAATGGACCCGGTCATAGAGCACACCGATTGACAAAAACATGGCCGCCGATATGAAGCCATGGGCAATCATCTGGACAATCGCCCCCGACACGCCCAGGCTGTTGAACATGAAAAACCCCAGGGTGACAAAGCCCATGTGGGCCACCGAGGAGTAGGCCACCAGTTTCTTCATGTCTTGTTGCACCATGGCAACCAGGCCGACATAGACCACGGCAACCAGCGACAACGCGATCATCAGCCAGGCCCATTCCCGCGCCGCATCCGGAGCGATAGGCATTGCCAAGCGCAAAAATCCGTAGGCTCCAAGCTTGAGCATGATGGCCGCAAGCACTGCAGAGCCGCCCGTGGGTGCCTCGACATGCACATCAGGCAACCAGGTGTGCACCGGCCACATCGGCACCTTGACTGAAAAAGCTGCAAAGAACGCAAAAAACAAGAGGCTTTGTACACGGCCGCTCAGTGGCATTTGGTGCCAAACAGCGAGATCAAAGCTGCCGCCCGACTGGGTGTAGAGGTAGATCAAGGCGACCAACATCAACAAAGAGCCGAGCAGGGTGTAGAGAAAAAATTTGAAGGCTGCGTAAATTTTGTTTGGCCCGCCCCAGATGCCAATGATCAGGTACATCGGGATCAGGGTGGCCTCGAAAAACACGTAAAACAGCATGCCGTCCAGCGCACAAAAAACGCCAATCATGAGCCCGCTCAAAATCAGAAAAGCGCCCATGTACTGGTTGACGCGTCGGGTGATCACCTCCCAACCAGCGATCACCACCACCAAATTGATGAAGGCCGTGAGCAGCACAAACCAGAGCGAGATGCCGTCCAGACCCAAGTGATAGTTCACATTGAACCGGGGGATCCAGGCCATCTGCTCCTCAAACTGCATGTCCGCAGTGCCCAACTGAAAGCCCTGGTAGAGTGGCAAGGTGAGGAGAAAGCTGAGCAGGGCACCGATCAGTGCCACCCAGCGCACCATGGGCGCCTGTTCGTCACGCCCCAGGGCCAGCAACATCAGGCCAAAAACAATTGGCGTCCAGATAGCCAGGCTCAACAGACCCATTTTTTTTGTTCTCCTACTTGAGCCAGACGAAATACGTCATCAGCACAAACACACCCAGAATCATGACCAGGGCATAGTGGTACAGGTAGCCGGTTTGTAGTTGGCGGGCCAGACCGGACAGCCGGGCCACCAGTTTCCAGGAACCATTCACCAGCAGTCCGTCAATCAGTGTTTGGTCGCCGCCGCGCCACAGACCAGTGCCCAGCGCGCGAGCACCTCGGGCCAGCAGGTTTTCATTGATCCAGTCCATGTAGTACTTGTTGTCTAGCAGCGTGTAGAGCGGCTCGAAGCGGGACCGGATCAGTGCAGGCCAGGCCGGTTTCACCAGATACAGGTAATAGGCACTCGCTACGCCTGCCAAGGCCAACCAGAACGGCGCGGCACTCAGACCGTGCAGGGCCAATTGGAGCGGGCCGTGAAACTCTGCTTGCAAGCTGGCCATTGCTTTGTGAATATCGTCATTGACCACAATGGCACCCTCAAAGAAACCGCCAAACAGCATCGGCTCTATCGTGATGAAGCCAATGCACACCGAGGGTATCGCCAGTAAAACCAGTGGCAGGGTCACCACCCAGGGGGATTCATGGGGTGCGGCCGCAGCATGGGCTGCATGGCTATGTGGGTCTTGGTGGGCGTCATGGTGGGCCTCGGGGTTTTGGTCAAAACGCTCCTTGCCGTGAAACACCAGAAAATACATGCGAAACGAATAAAAGGCTGTCACGAACACGCCTGCCAGCACCGCAAAATAGGCAAAACCGGCACCCGGTAGCTGGCTGGCATGTACCGCCATGATGATTTCGTCTTTCGAGTAGAAGCCCGAGAATAACGGTGTGCCGATCAGTGCCAAAGACCCCAGCAAAGCGGTGATCCAGGTGATGGGCATGTATTTACGCAAGCCCCCCATGTAGCGAATGTCTTGGTTGTGGTGAACACCCATGATGACCGAGCCAGCTGCCAAAAACAACAGCGCTTTAAAGAAGGCATGGGTCATGAGGTGAAACACCGCCACCGAATAGGCCGACGCACCCAGCGCCACCGTCATGTAACCGAGCTGCGACAGCGTGGAATAGGCCACGACCCGTTTGATGTCGTTTTGGATGATGCCCAGAAAGCCCATGAACAGGGCAGTGATGGCGCCAATGACCATGACAAAATTCAGGGCGGCATCACTGAGCTCAAACAACGGCGACATGCGCGCCACCATGAAAATACCGGCGGTGACCATGGTGGCGGCATGGATCAGCGCAGAGATGGGCGTTGGCCCTTCCATCGAATC
>CAMATS010000226.1 GCA_945861195.1 Rhodoferax sp. OV413 | reverse complement strand
GCGCGTTTTAGCGCATCCACCATGATGAGCAGTTCCATCAGGTTTTCGTTGGTTGGCGCGCAGGTGGACTGCACCACAAAAACATCGCGAGCACGCACGTTTTGATTGATCTCGACGGTCACTTCACCGTCAGAAAATCGGCCGACCGTGGCCGCGCCTAGCGAGATATTCAGGTGCTTGGCAATGTCAGCACCCATGCCCGGATTTGCATTGCCGGTAAAGACCAGGAAATCAGGGGCGTGCGATGTTTGCAGGATTGGTTGAGACATCGTAGGACGGTCGCTGTGGCTTAGAACTTATCCGTAAATAATGTTGACGTCCAGCTTTATCTTTCTGAACGCAATGATTGACGCCGCCAGGTGGTTGAGGGCAAGAAAGCTGCGATCCAGCTTTTCGTATCGCACCAGCAATTTGCGAAAGCGGTTGAACCAACTGTGGGCTACCTCGACAACCCAACGCCTGGCCTTCTTCTCGGGTCTGCGCTTGAGTTCGCTTGCCTCTTGTCCGCGCCCTTTGACGTGGGGTATGTAGCCATGTTCTTCAATGACTTTCAAGGCAGGCGCTCCGGTGTAGCCTGCATCGGCACACAGGTGCTTGTGGCGCCTGTGAGGCGGATTGGCTCTTTGGACCACGATGGCATCAAGCACAGCCTCCAACTGAGAGACATCATGCCGGTTGGCTCCTGTCACGACGAGCGACAACGGGACGCCATTTCCGTCCACCAGCAAATGGCGCTTGCTCCCATTTTTTCCCCCGATCCGTCGGGTTGGGTCCGACGCTTTGTTGAGCCAGTGGCGCTTTCATCATCGCCCCGTCAATACTTTGCCATCGCCAGGCGATGCCTTCAAACTCGTCGTACTCGGCAAGGCCCGATTGCCACAAAGCCTCAAAGACCCCCGCCTTCTCCCACTCCAGGAAACGCGCGTGTATTGCACTGGCGCTGCCGTATCGCTCGGTGGGTAGCGCCTTCCACTGACAGCCAGTTCGCAGGACATAGACAATCCCTTCAAATACGAGCCGAGGATCTTTGGGCTTGCGTCCGCCGCCAGCCTTGCGGGCATAGAGTTGATCAGCAACTCTCTCGCGCACCGGAATCAGCGGCTCGACACGACTCCAGAAATCATCAGTGACCTCCCATGATTTCGACTTTGCCATCACACCTCCACGCGCGGACATCGCGCATGGGAGGCTATTGTATTTTATTTACGGATAAGTTCTTAGTCGCTTGTGTCGCTGCTGACGTCCATCTCGATCACGTCTGTTTGGCGGTACTTCATGGGCACGGTCAGCTGCCGCTCCAGCTCTTTGCGCAGGCTCTCGGGCTGTGAGGGGTCCAAGGACAGGCGGCGCTTGTAGTTGCGGATGCCTTTCTCCAGCAGGTACAGGTTGTTGGGCATGCCCTTGCCCAGGTACTTGACCAGGTTGTCTTCCCAACTTTTACCCAGGTCGTTGGCCGAGATCATCTTGTACTTGTCACCATTGACATGGTGGGCCACGAACACACAAAAGCTCGAGAGCTGGGAGTCCGCTTCCTTCTCGGCGTTGTGCACAATCACATTGCCTTCAAACTCGAAGTCGAGTTTTGATGTCACGCCCATGAGGCTGAAGAATTCCCGGATCAGCTCGGTGCGCTCTTTGGTGCTTTTGTCGCCGGTTTTTTTGGCCAGGGCGACCGACTCTGTTTCCTGCGTCTGGCTCACGCCGCCCCGGCGGGTGATGTAGGCGGGCAGGTCCACCACGGAGAGGTTCTCCTCACGCGCCACACTGAGGACTTTGGCATAGCGGCTGGCGTTAGCCTTGTCGGTGCGGACCACAAAGCGCACCATGGCCGCGATGGGCGTGCTGTTGGCCTGGATCTTGATGTCGTGCTTGTCCTTGAGTTCGGTGCGGATGGCGGCCAGGATCTTGTCCTTTTGCGCACTCTCCTCAATGCGCAGGGCCAGGCCGTAGATGGAGGCCAAGAGTTCGTACAGCGCCTGGTGGCCGCGCTCCACGACTTCGAACTCGAACTTCTCCCCGAGCTTGAAGAGTTCCTCGCTTTGGGCCAGGAACTTCTGCACCTCTTGGGTGCCGGGGTCGTTGGCCATGACTTTGAGGCTCTTGTCCTTGACCATGGCTGAGATCACAAAGGCACTGAGATCGAAGGTCTCCAGATCCACGCCCTCGAGTTCTTGGGCGGCCAGTTGATTGGCCAGGGCGGCAGGGGGTAGCGGGGCTGCGCTTTTGGTAATTGCGCCGTTTGTTAGTTGCATGGTTTTCTCCTCGGGTTTCAGGGTTAACAAGGGTTGTGGCAGGCGACATGCACTGCTGGGTCCGAGACTAGGGGGCAAAGCGATTAAGTGACGCGCCATGGCGTCTGGCTTAACATTTTTTTTGCGAGCTGGCGTTTGCACCCGCTTGAGCTCCAAGGACTAGCCATGGACACGCCTGTAAACACGCACTCAACCAGCCAAGCTTTGCAGGCGAGTTTGTATTTTTGGTGGCTGGCTTTTTTGCGCTGCAGCAAGGACTACTGGTGGTGTTGTCAGCAACGTGGGCAGTGCCAAGATGACAGGCTGGTGCGGGTTTGGCAGGATTTTGGTGACATCCACCAACCCAAGCGCATGATGCAGTGGTGGCAGGGGCACGGGGCACGGCTATTTGTCTCGCCCCAAATCGAGATGGAATTTGTCAAGATTTTGGCTTCGGGCATTGAATTTTTGCTCGATCAGGACTTGTCCCACCCCCGCCCGGGCATGCTGTGCGTGGCGATCCCACTGAGCTTGGAGGCCGTTGGGCTCAGTGCGGCGGTGCTGCAGGCCTGGGACACGGCCCATATCCGGGGCAAGCACTACGCCCGCGATGCCGCCTACCAGTTGACTTCATCGAGTATCAAGAGCAAACGCATGGTGATCACCGCGTACCAGTCCTGGGTGCTACAAATCACCATTGCCCACATGGCTGAGCCCCAGGGAGCACCCAAATGGGGGTGCTACGAAATGGGCCGCCATCTGAACCTCTCACCGCGTAACGCGCCCCGCAGTCTGGACAACGTGGAGCAAGCCCGCAGCAAGCAAAAAATCGTACGCACTATGTTTAGCCAGAACAAACGGGCCGCCAACAATTTGATCGCCAATGTGGAAGTGGGAAAGTTTCCCTGCAAAGATCCGGTTCCGCAGCGGGCTCGGTGGAGCCCCGAGCAGCAGCAACAACTCGATCAAGCCGTGTGCGACGGAGCCTGGCAGCCCGGCAACTGGTTGCGCGCGGAGCATGCGTTCCTCTTGCCCGAGCATGTGCTGGCGCCATTGGGCGGTGATGCGTCGGCGCGTTCTTTGGACCTAGGCGCGGTAGCAAACTTTGGGGCCTTGGCGACTCCCTTTTTAATTCCAAAGCGCTTGCGCAAGAAGACTGCGCCCGGGCTTTAATGCGTTGAAGTGCTTGCCCGGCCTTGGCCGCGCACGAGCCGCGTCACTTTTGGCGTGGTCTGCCAGAGGCCGCCAGAGGTGCGCTCTAGTCGCTAAATCCGCCCAAGCTTTTGAGCACGCCAGCCCACAGTGCATCTCGGTATTGGTAGGGCCGCACGTCTTGTCTCCCGCTGGCCTGGTCGTTCACCGATGTCTGCACCATGACGATCCCCGATCTGGGCTGCACGAAGATGGCTTGCCCGTGAATGCCCTGCAAGGCAAAGGTACGCTCTTTAAGCGGCACCAACCAGGTCTGGTAACCGTAGCCCATGCCCGGTGTGGCGCTGCGCGGCCGGAATGCTTGGGGCTGGCGGGCCGCATCGGTGGCGTCCAGCAGATAGTCCCTTGGGATGACTTGTACTCCCTCGCGCACTCCGTCATTGGCCAGCAAAATGCCAAAGCGGCCGTAGTCGCGCAACGTGGCGTTGAAGCCGCCGGCCGTGGCTTCGCCCTGGTCAGTGCCGGCCAGCAGCCAGCGTGCTTCGGCTTCGGCGCCCATGGGCTGCCACAGCCAGGCCTCGGTCATTTGCGTCACCGTCATGCCGCTGGCCCGACTCAAGACCCGCCCCAGGATCTCGGTCTCGATGCTGGCGTACTTGAAGCGGCTGCCCTGCTCGGCCTCCCGGGTGGCTTTGGTGTCGAGGTGTTCAACGATCTTCTCGGGCCGACCCCGGTTTTCTGGCAGGTTGAGCACCCGGCCCCAGACCCAGTTGTCATCATCTGGCGTCCAGGTGTAGAGCTCCTTGAAAGGCACGCCCGAGGCCATGCGCAACAGGTTGCGGATGGTGGTCTGGCCGTAGGCGGAGGCGGCAATCTCGGGCCAATAGTCCAGGGCCTTGTCATCGAGCGAGCGAATCAGCCCCTTGTGGTGGGCAATGCCGACCAGCATGGATGTGAAGGTCTTGGCCATGGAGAAGGAGCGAAAGCGCATCTCGGGCTGGCGGTCGTATTGGTAGCGCTCGGCCACCACTTGGCCGTCCTTGATCACCAGCAGCCCAGTGGTCTTGGTGTCGGCCATGAAATCATCAAGAGTCTTGCTAAACAGGCCCCAGCGGTAACTGATGCGTGGCGGGTCATCCAAGCGTGGCAATGCCAGGGGCTGCATGGATGGGCGCACCACCGCGCTTCTCTGAACCTTATCGTTGGCCGACCAAGTGCCCACGCGGCACTCGGGTCGTGTCAGCGCCTGCTGGCAGGTCGGGTAGCCCTGCTTCATGCCCAGTCGCTCGGCATCGGGGCCGCCGGCGCGCAGTTGC
>CAMATS010000225.1 GCA_945861195.1 Rhodoferax sp. OV413 | reverse complement strand
GCGTTGCCACGCGAGATATTGATGCCGCCCTTGCCAATAATCACAGCCAACTCAGACTCATAGTCAATCTGGCTCGATACCGCGCTGCCGGGCAAGCGCACCGCGTCTTGCGGGCCAATCACGCACTCGGCCACCTTGCCAAAGACGATGGGCCAAGACTCTTTGGCCGCGTCGTGGGTGCTGAACACGCTGGCCGACAACTCAGCCGCATGGGCGCGGTAATTTCGCCCCACGCAAAACAAACCACGCAAAGGGCGCGGTAGCGGCGCGCGAAGCTGTACTGCTTTGAGAGGTAAACGCGGCCCACTGGCTTGCGGCAGCGCGTCACCACGGGCCAGCGACTGAACCAAGGGCAGCGCACCAAGGGACGGGTCAGCCACCGCCAGCGGCGTAAGCTCCTGCCCGTCCGGCGATACCAAACCCGCATGGGAACGTCCGCCCCAATTCCAACTTGCCAATCGCATAGATGCTTTTTTTTGAGTTCAAACTGGTTTGGCTAACAACAGCCCAGTGCCGCCGCTCCGCCGTAGAAACCCATTGTGAGATGCCTGTCTCATAGCGGGGTCACTGAACTGTACGGGGGAAAACGCGTCAAAGCAAGGCACAGCGGCCCTTCCAGCCCCCCGGATAAACCCCTATGGCGCGACTCAAATTTCGACCCGCGGAACCCACAGTTGCACTCGAGCGCGGCGTTAAAGCCGCTACATTCCGGTTGCTCTTGCGCACCGCAATGGATCTGATTGTCCGAGCCGGTCAAGTTTTTCGCCAGGCAGAACCTACACCTCGCACCCCAATCGTTGGAGCCACCCAGTCGCAGCCAAACGGGCAGCCTGCTTGGCCAGGATGCCATGCTTGCTCGTTGTCGCCGTCGTCAATGCGGTGCCCCGCGGGAGATAGAGCAACGCTTGCCCGAATAATAAATTTGGCGAAGTTCGCATTCGATGGTCATTCGAATTTTTCCATTGATTTCAGCAATGAAGCTCCCTGAGTGAAAAGGACCAATCAACCATAAAAACAGTCAGCATGGTTGAAATTCCATCCGAACTTCGCACTCAACGTGAACATCAGCACTTTTTTCATTCATGGTGATTTCGCGAAATTCTGTTGACGCGCCAACCAGATTGATGCCTCACGGGCTTTGTTTTGAACTCACGACACGGCTGCCGCATCCGCAATTTCACGAGTTAATTTTTTACTCTTAACCATAAACGCCTCTAGGCGTGCGGACAACAGCAAAGCGTCCGGACGGGCGGTGGAAACGTCCTTGGTCCGCAAACAGCATCTGATTTTCGTCTTTTTGACGATATGAAGCCATGACAGCGGCACGACGAGCCGGAAATAGTAGACGCCGCAGCGGTCTTGAATCAGCCGGGGGGAGTGATGCTCACAGACAACTCCGTAAAAGGAGCTGGATGAGCGAAGTGGGTGATGGCAAAACGCCGACAACACGTAAGTGCTTGTCGGCGTTAGGTTTTCAAAAAGTGGGGTGACTGATGGGGCTCGAACCCACGACAACAGGAATCACAATCCTTTGTACTACCCTCTGATAAATTCATTTTTCCATATAAATCAACGACTTATTTTTAATCGTTTGTATCTATTTGCTCATTTTTGTCGATATTTACGCTTAAAGTGCTAGGCGGGGTGCTAGGCGGGTTGCTAAGCACTGGTTATAGTCGACGGGTCTTAAACCTCAAGAGCGACCTTGCAAAACAACACGAAGAGACTGACAGATACCGTCGCCCGCGGCATCAAGCCTCCAGCGGCAAAAGCCAACGCCGAAACACGAGAGATCAACGGCAAAGCCGTTCGCTTGGGCCAACTTGGTCGGGAGTACCACTGGTGCAAGGACACGCCTGGTTTCGGCCTGCTGGTCAGCAGCAGCGGCACAAAGACCTGGATGAGTAACCGTCGTGTCGGCGGCAAAACAGTTTGGCGCGTACTGGGCAAGGTTCAAGGGGCGAACTCGATATCGGCGGATGCTGCAAGAAAGTTGTTCCAGGTCATAAATAACGAGCTCACCCGAGGGATCGACCGGGTGGAGGAAAACCGCCAACAGAAAATCACGGATGTAACCAACGCCATGACCGTTGGTGAGGTCTGGAGCATCTATATCGAGGAACGTCGCCCGATCTGGGGAGCCCTGCACTACCGGGACCACGTAAACAAAGCCAAGTCGGGTGGCCTGCCCTCTGCCCGCCGTGGAGCTGGGGAGGCATTGACTAAACCAGGACCGTTGGCCGGGTTAATGCAGTTGCGTCTGAAAGACCTTGACCAAGCCACCATCGAGGCATGGGCCGCCAAGGAAGGCAAGGTCCGTGCGACTTCTGCCCGATTGTCGTGGCGCCTGCTCACCGTTTTTCTCACCTGGTGCGGAGAACAGCCGGCCTATGCCGCGATGCTGCCGGCCAAGAACCCAGCAAAAACCAGAAAGACACGCGAATCATTGGGTAAGGCTGGCACTAAGTCGGACGTATTGCAGCGTGAGCAATTGGCCGTTTGGTTTGCCGCCGTTCATCAGATTCAGAACCCGGTTGTTGCCGCCTGCCTGCAAATGATGCTACTTACTGGCGCAAGACCGGGCGAAGTGCTGTCTCTGCGCTGGGAGGACATAAATACCCAATGGAAGGGAATCCAAATCCGCGACAAGGTGGAAGGAACCCGCGAGATACCCGCAACGCCCTACATGCTGCACCTACTTGCTGCCCTACCCCGCCACAATGAATGGGTTTTCCCAAGCAAAGCAAGTGCCAGCGGATGCCTGACAGAACCCAACAACCCGCACACCCGCGCGTGTAAAGCTGCAGGACTGGAAGGACTTACCCTGCATGGCCTGCGCCGCTCATTCTCAAGCCTGACCGAATGGCTGGAAGTGCCTGCCGGGGTAGTGGCGCAAATTCAAGGCCACAAGCCAAGCGCCACGGCCGAAAAGCATTACAAAGTTCGCCCGCTGGAGCTACTGCGGGTGCATCACGAAAAGATTGAGGCGTGGATATTGGCGCAGGCCGGGGTCAAGTTTGGCGCCGAACCGAAACCCGCATCAGCTCATCTGCGCGTTGTCGACACAGCTTGACCATGGCCTCCACCCCCAAAAAACACGGCTCTGTTTGGCGCATCCAGGTCAACAAAAGCGGGGTGCGCGAGAGCGGTAGTTTTGCGACCAGGCGCGAAGCGCAAGACTGGGCCGCTAAAACCGAGGCCCTGGCCCTGGCCGCCAAGCAGGGCAAAGCGCCACCAGGAGCCACCTTTGGCCAGCTGCTCGACAAGTACGCCAAAGAGGTCAGCAGCAAAAAGAAGGGCGAGCTCTGGGAGACCAACAAAATCACCCACCTGCAGCGCCAGCACCCGGCGCTGTGCGCCACCAAGGTCGAGGCCCTGTGCACCCGGGACTTTGCCCTCTGGCGTGATGCCCGGCTCAAAGAAGTCACCGATTCATCGGTCAGCCGCGAATGGACCCTGCTCAGCCGAGCCCTCACCATCGCGCAAACCGAGTGGCACTGGCTAGACGCCAACCCCATGAAAGGCCTGCAGCGCCCTGAGGACGTCGCCCCGCGTGACCGGCTACCCAGCGCAGACGAGCTCCAAGCCCTGCTCGAGCGACTGGGCTACAAGCCCGCCCTACCGCCGAAGACCAAAACCCAGCGCGTCGCCTGGGCCATGCTCTGGGCCATCGAGACCGCCATGCGGGCCAAGGAAATCTGCACCCTCAAGTGGGACAACGTGGATGTGGCTCAGCGCATCGCCGTGCTGCCGGTGATCCGGGAGGGTAAGTTTGCCGGCAAAGCCGACACCAAAACCGACGCCCCCCGCCAGGTGCCACTCTCGCTCAGAGCGCTGGAAATCATCGAGGTGCTGCGCAGCTGCCGCTCAACGGACACTGAGCTGGTGATGGAGCTTGGCAGCAGCACCCTTGACACCCTGTTTCGCCGGGCCAAAGACGCACTCAAGATCGAAGACCTGCATTTTCATGACCTGCGCGCCGAGTCGCTCACCCGCTGGTCCAAGAAGGTCGACATCATGGCCCTGGCCAAGATCAGCGGCCACAAAGACATCAACGAGCTGATGACCTACTACCGCGAAACCGCCAGCCAGATCGCCGAGCGCATGGACACCGGGCAGGCGGGGGCTGCCAAGCGCTCACCGCTCAGCGTGCCCCAAGTACGGGCCTTTGCCGCCTTCATGGACGGTGAGCAGCTGGCCCGGGCGATTGAGGCGGCGCATGGGATTGTTTGAGGGGGAAGGCGTCCGGTCGGTCGGGCAAAAGGGAACTTCCAAGCGGCAACAGTACTGAACAGTGAAGTAGTGGAACACCCTGCACCAAGGGGGCTCGGTCAGCTTGACCAAGTCGCCCAGCATGGCCAGCACCATGCTGCTGGGCATGCTGGTGATGGCGTTGGCCTGCTGGGCCTACTGCATCGCAGCGGCCCTGCTGCGGGTACGCAGCATCATTTTGGAGCGTGAGGCCCACACGGCCTGGGTGCAAGATCTGGCGAGGTCTGCATGAGCAGTGCCGACTGGTCTGATTTTTGGCACATGGGCGGCTATGCCCTGTATGTGTGGGGCTCGCTGGGCATGTGTGCTGCAACCCTACTGACTGAAGTGCTGTGGCTTGCCCACAGGCAGCCTAAGCTGATTGAGCTGATTTCTGCTGGGCCCGATACTGATGCGGGATAATCCCTCTCATGAAACCTAGAAACAAGCGCGCCCTGGCCATTGTTGCGGCGGTGGCAGCCTT
>CAMATS010000224.1 GCA_945861195.1 Rhodoferax sp. OV413 | reverse complement strand
CAGGGGGCCGGGCAGATGCGGCCGGTGAACTCGGGAAAGTTGTTGGTGCTGTGCAGAACATCAATGGCGTTTTTCCAGTCGCCCCGAAACACCAGCTCATTGAAATCGGGAATGATGTTGTTGACCGGGCAGCCGCTGTTACAAAAAGGTGTGCCGCAATCCATGCACCGCGCGGCCTGCTGCTTGGCCTGCCCGTCGTCGAGCGTGAGAACGAATTCCCGGTAATTTTTGAGCCGTTCTGGCACGGGCTTGTAGCCCTCTTCAAGCCGCTCAAACTCCATGAAACCAGTGATTTTTCCCATATTTTTTTCCTTGACGGTGGCGCGGCGCGCTCAAATGATCGGTGCATGGATTCCCGCGTGCGCGGGTATGACGAGGTGGATGGCATCTCCGGCTAGGGCCGGGCATCCACGGCAATGTGCCGGCCTACTTGACATCGACGACCTCTTTTTTGGCAGCATGAGCGCCGGCACTGGCCAGGGCTGACGTAGTTTTTTTGGCATGAATTTCGCCTAGGGCGCGCTTGTATTCGAGCGGAAAGACCTTGACGAATTTCTGGCGGGACTGCTCCCAGTTGTCGAGCAGTTCACGGGCGCGTTTACTGCCGGTCCAGCGGTTGTGGTCTTCAAGCAGTTTTTTCAGTTGCGCCTCGTCACTCTGTCCCTGGTGCCACAGTGCCGGTGGCAAGCTTTGCCGCTGCTCGGCCTGCGGCAACACCTTGTCTAGCGCCACCATGGCAGTGTTGCAGCGTGCGGAAAACTGACCATCTTCGTCATACACATAAGCGATACCGCCGCTCATGCCGGCGGCAAAGTTGCGCCCGGTTTTTCCCAGCACGGCCACGGTGCCGCCGGTCATGTACTCGCAACCATGGTCGCCAGTGCCCTCAACAACTGCGGTGGCACCAGACAGGCGCACCGCAAAGCGCTCGCCGGCCACGCCGCTAAAGAATGCCTCCCCGCTGGTGGCGCCATACATCACTGTGTTGCCCACGATGGTGTTGCGCACCGCCTCGCCCCGAAAATCGATGCTGGGGCGCACCACCACGCGGCCGCCCGACAGGCCCTTGCCGGTGTAGTCGTTGGCGTCGCCAATCAGGTAGAGCGTGATGCCGCTGGCCAAAAAGGCGGCAAAGGACTGGCCGCCAGTGCCTTCGAGCTGGATGCGGATGGTGTCGTCCGGCAATCCCAGAGGGTGCACCTGGGTGAGTGCGCCCGACAACATGGCACCGACCGAGCGGTTGACATTGCGCGCCACTTCCATGAACTGCACCCGCTCGCCACGGTCGATGGCCGGGCGGCTTTTGGCGATCAAGCGCTGGTCGAGCGCCTTCTCCAGGCCGTGGTCCTGGCTCTCGACCTGGTGCCGGGCCACCTCGGGGCCGACCGGCGGCATGGCAAACAAACGGCCAAAATCCAGGCCGCTGGCTTTCCAGTGGTCTATGCCCTGGCGCATGTCGAGCAGATCGGCCCGACCAATCAGGTCGTCGAACTTGCGGATGCCGAGCTGCGCCATGATTTGGCGCGCCTCCTCGGCAACAAAAAAGAAATAATTAACCACATGCTCTGGCTTGCCAGCGAATTTTTTGCGCAGTGCCGGGTCCTGCGTGGCAACACCAACCGGACAGGTATTGAGGTGACACTTTCGCATCATGATGCAGCCCTCGACCACCAGCGGCGCGGTAGCGAACCCAAACTCATCAGCACCCAGCAGGGCGCCTACCAGCACATCGCGGCCAGTTTTCATTTGGCCGTCGGCCTGCACCCGGATGCGGCCCCGCAGCCGGTTGAGCACCAGAGTCTGCTGGGTTTCTGCCAGGCCTATCTCCCAGGGGCTGCCGGCATGCTTGATGCTGGACCAGGGCGAAGCGCCGGTACCGCCATCATGGCCGGCAATCACCACATGGTCGCTCTTGCTCTTAGCCACGCCCGCGGCAATGGTACCCACGCCAATTTCGCTCACCAGCTTGACACTGATGCTGGCATGCGGTGCCACGTTTTTCAGGTCGTGGATGAGCTGCGCCAGGTCTTCAATGGAATAGATGTCGTGGTGCGGCGGCGGCGAGATCAGGCCCACGCCGGGCACCGAGTAGCGCAGCTTGCCAATGTAGTCACTCACCTTGCCGCCGGGCAGCTGGCCGCCCTCGCCCGGCTTGGCTCCCTGCGCCATCTTGATCTGGATCTGGTCGGCGCTGGTGAGGTACTCGGCGGTGACACCAAAACGGCCTGAGGCCACCTGCTTGATGCGTGAGCGCAGCGAATCGCCATCGCGCAGCGGCAAATCCACCTCGACCACGTCCTCACCGATCACGCTCTTGAGCGTGTCGCCCTGCTTGATCGGGATGCCCTTGAGCTCATTGCGGTAGCGCGCTGGGTCTTCGCCGCCCTCGCCGGTGTTGCTTTTGCCGCCGATGCGGTTCATGGCAACGGCCAGAGTGGCATGCGCCTCGGTGCTGATCGAGCCCAGGGACATGGCGCCGGTGGCAAAGCGCTTGACGATCTCGCTGGCCGGCTCCACCTCATCCACCGAAATAGCCCGGCTCGGCTCAAACCTGAACTCAAACAAACCGCGCAGCGTCATGTGGCGTCGGCTCTGGTCGTTGATCAGCTCAGCGTATTCCTTGTAGGTGCTCCAATTGTTGGCACGGGTGCTGTGCTGCAGCTTGGCGATGGCATCGGGCGTCCACATGTGTTCTTCGCCACGCACCCGCCAAGCGTATTCACCGCCGGTGTCAAGCATAGTGGCAAGCACCGGGTCGGCGCTGAAGGCGGCGCGGTGCATGCGAATCGCCTCTTCGGCAATCTCGAACACGCCGATGCCCTCGACCCGGCTGGGCGTGCCGCTGAAATACTTGGCCACCGTGGCGCTGGACAGACCGATAGCCTCAAACAACTGGGCGCCACAGTAGCTCATGTAGGTGGAGACGCCCATCTTGGACATGATCTTGGAGAGGCCCTTGCCCACTGCCTTGATGTAGTTGTAGATGGCCTTGTCAGCACTCAGTTCGCCCGGCAGGTTCTGGTGCATGCTGTGCAGGGTTTCTAGGGCAAGGTAAGGGTGCACCGCCTCGGCACCGTAGCCGGCCAGCACCCCGAAGTGGTGCACCTCGCGCGCCGAACCGGTTTCCACCACCAGACCGGCCGAGGTGCGCAGCCCCGCTTGCACCAAGTGCTGGTGAATGGCTGAGAGCGCCAGCAGTGCCGGAATGGCGACCTGGGTGGCACTGATGGCGCGGTCGCTGATGATCAGGATGTTTTTGGCGCCCCTGATCGCGTCCACCGCCTCGGCGCAGAGCGAGGCCAGTTTGGCCTCCACGCCTTCGTGGCCCCAGGCCAGCGGGTAGGTGATGTCGATGGTGTGGCTGCGGAACTTGCCCTGGGTATGGCGCTCAATCTCGCGCAGCTTGCTCATGTCTTCAAAGTTGAGCACCGGCTGGCTCACCTCCAGGCGCATCGGCGGGTTGACCTGGTTGATGTCGAGCAGGTTGGGCTTGGGGCCGATGAATGACACCAGGCTCATCACGATGGCCTCTCGAATCGGGTCGATCGGCGGGTTGGTCACCTGGGCGAACAGCTGCTTGAAATAGTTGTAAAGCGGCTTGTTCTTGTCGGACAGCACGGCCAGCGGGCTGTCATTGCCCATCGAGCCAATGCCCTCTTCGCCGGCACCGGCCATGGGTGCGATCAGGAACTTGAGGTCTTCCTGGGTGAAACCAAAAGCCTGTTGGCGGTCGAGCAGGCTGACGCTGTCGGTCAGGCGTTTGGGCAGGAAAGCTGCGGGCAGATCGGCGGTTGCGCCATCCAGGCGGCGCTCCACAAGGGCCAGGTCGTCGAGCTTGATGCGCAGGTTCTCGATCCACTGCTTGTAAGGCTTGCTGTTGGCCAGGTTGGCCTTAATTTCCTCATCGTCGATCATGCGGCCCTGCTCCAGATCAATCAGGAACATCTTGCCGGGCTGCAGGCGCCATTTACGAACGATTTTGTTCTCGGGCACGGGCAGAACGCCCGACTCGGAGCCCATGATCACCAGGTCATCGTCGGTGATGCAGTAGCGCGCTGGGCGCAGGCCATTGCGGTCCAGCGTAGCGCCGATCTGGCGGCCATCGGTGAAGACAATGCTGGCCGGGCCGTCCCAGGGCTCCAGCATGGCCGCGTGGTACTCATAGAAGGCACGGCGGCGCTCGTCCATGGTGCTGTGCTGCTCCCAGGGCTCGGGAATCATCATCATCACCGCCTGGCTGATCGGGTAGCCGGCCATGGTCAGCAGTTCGAGGCAGTTGTCAAAAGTGGCGGTGTCGGACTGGCCGGCGAAGCTGATCGGGTAGAGCTTTTGCAGGTCGGCACCCAGCACTGGCGAGGACATCACGCCCTCCCGGGCCTTCATCCAGTTGTAGTTGCCCTTGACGGTGTTGATCTCACCGTTGTGCGCCACATAGCGGTAAGGGTGCGCCAAGGGCCACTCTGGAAAGGTGTTGGTTGAGAAGCGTTGGTGCACCAAGCCAAGTGCTGACACACAACGCTCGTCTTGCAGGTCAAGGTAGTAGGTGCCCACTTGATCGGCCAACAGCAAGCCTTTGTACACCACCGTACGGCTGGACATGCTGGGAATGTAGTACTCGTTGCTGTGTTTCAAATGCAGGTTTTGAATGGCAGCACTGGCTGTCTTGCGAATGACGTAGAGCTTGCGCTCCAACGCGTCTTGCACAATCACATCGGCACCGCGGCCAATGAAGATTTGTTTCAG
>CAMATS010000223.1 GCA_945861195.1 Rhodoferax sp. OV413 | reverse complement strand
CGCGCCATGGCCAGGCCAGACGCACCCAGGCCCAAAATCAGCACATATTGGTCTTGCAGGCGCAGCACGGCTTACCTCAGCTTCAAGGTAGACAGGCCGACCAGGCACAACAGCATGGTGATGATCCAGAAGCGCACCACCACCTGGGTTTCCTTCCAGCCGCTTTTCTCGAAATGGTGGTGCAAGGGCGCCATCTTGAACAGGCGCCGGCCCTCGCCATACTTGCGCCGGGTGTACTTGAAGTAGCCCACCTGCAACATCACCGACAGGGCCTCGACGACAAAAATACCGCCCATGATGGCCAGCACAATCTCTTGGCGCACGATGACCGCAATGGTGCCGAGTGCACCGCCCAGGGCAAGTGCGCCCACGTCGCCCATGAAGACCTGCGCCGGGTGGGTGTTGAACCACAAAAAGGCCAGCCCGGCACCAGCCATGGCGGCGCAAAAAATCAGCAACTCGCCCGAGCCCGGGATATACGGAAAAAACAGGTATTTTGAGTAAACCGAGCTGCCCGTGACATAGGCAAAAACGCCCAGCGCCGAGCCCACCATCACCACCGGCATGATGGCCAGGCCGTCCAAGCCGTCGGTCAGGTTGACCGCATTGCTGGAGCCGACTATCACCAGATAGGTCATCAGCACAAAACCCCAGACGCCCAGGGGGTAGCTGATCTCCTTGAAGAAGGGCAGCAGCAGGCCGGCCTTGGGCGGCAGGTCCAGGGCAAAGCCCGATTGCACCCAGCGCAAAAACAGCTCGAGCACCCGCAGGTTGGAGTTCTCGGAAATACTGAACACCAGGTAGAGCGCGGCGACCAGGCCGATGAGCGACTGCCACAGGTATTTGTCACGGGAGCGCATGCCCTCGGGGTCCTTGTGCACCACCTTGCGCCAATCATCGAACCAGCCGACCGCGCCAAAGCCCAGGGTCACGGCCAGCACGATCCAGACAAAGCGGTTGCTCAGGTCGGACCACAGCAGGGTGGAGGTCGCGATACACAGCAAAATCAGCACCCCGCCCATGGTGGGCGTGCCGCTTTTGCTGAGGTGCTCGGCCACGCCGTAGCTGCGAATCGGCTGGCCGATTTTGAGCGCACCAAGGTAGCGGATCACATAGGGGCCGGCTGCCAAGCCCATCAGCAGGGCGGTCAGGGCGGCCATCACGGCCCGAAAGGTCAGGTACTGAAACACCCGAAAAAAACTGAGCTCGGGCGAGACCGTCTGCAACCACTGGGCAAGACTTAAAAACATGGCCGGCTCCGGGACTGGGGGTCAGGCCGCATGGGGCACCTCGCTGGCGCTGACCTGCGCCTCGATGAGCTCGAGCACCCGCTCCATCTTCATCGACCTGGCACCCTTGACCAACAGGCTGCCCAGGCCTGGCAAGGCCGCCAGCACGGCGTCCTGCAGGCCGGCCATGTCGGCAAAATGGCGGCCGGCTCCAAAACTGCCAGCGCTGCTAGCAGACAGCGGGCCCAGGGTAAACAGGGCCTCAATGCCGTGTTGGCGGGCTAACGCACCGGCCTGGGCATGAAACTGCGCTCCCTGCTCACCCACCTCGCCCATGTCGCCCAGCACCAGCAGGCGTGGCGCGGGCAGGCTGGCGAGCAATTCAATCGCTGCCTGCACCGAGTCTGGGTTGGCGTTGTAGCTGTCGTCAACCAGCGTTATTTGGCGCCCTTGCAAGCGCAGCAGGCGCGCTTGTGAGCGGCCTTTCACGGCCCGGAAAGCGCCCAGTCCCTGGGCAATTGCAGGCAGGGGCACGCCCGCTGCCACGGCGCAAGCCACGGCAGCCAAGGAGTTGTCGACATTGTGGCGCCCGGCAATTTCCAGGCTGTAGTGCAGTTGGCCAAGCGGGGTAGTTACCGCCAATTCCCAGGCCGCACCAGACCAGTTGGCGCGGCTGCAGCCCACATCAGCACCGGGCTGGGCAGCATCACCAAAGCGCAGCACCTGGCGCGCACCGGCCAGGCTGGCCCACAGCGGCGCGAACGGGTCTTGCGCCGGGAACACCGCCACGCCATCTGTGGGCAGGGCAGTGATCACCGAGCCGTTTTCCTGGGCCACCGCGGCCACCGTGGCCATGAACTCCAGGTGCTCGCGCTGTGCGTTGTTGACCAGCGCCACTGTGGGGCGGGCCAAACCCGCCAGCAGGGCAATTTCCCCGGGATGGTTCATGCCCAGCTCGAGCACTGCGATCTCGTGCTGCGCGCGCAGGCGCAGCAAGGTCAGCGGCAGGCCGATGTCATTGTTCAAATTGCCCTGGGTGGCCAGACTGGCCTGGGGTTTCCAGGCCTGCAAAATCGCGGCCAGCATCTGGGTTACCGTGGTCTTGCCATTGCTGCCAGTCACAGCGATCAGCGGCAGGCTGAACTGCCGGCGCCAGCCGCTGGCGAGCTCGGCCAGGGCCAGGCGGGTGTCGGGCACCAGCAGGCCCGGCAGGCCTGAGGCAAGCAGCCGCTCGGCGGCGCCGAGCTCACACAGCGCCGCCACCGCACCACGCGCCTGCGCCTGGGCTAAAAAATCATGCGCATCAAAGCGCTCGCCACGCAGGGGTACGAACAGGTCGCCAGCAGCCAGCGTGCGGGTATCGCTGTGCACCCTGTGCACAGCAGTGCTGCCAGCGCCGTGCAGCCGTGCGCCGCTCAGCCAAGGCAGGCACTGGGCCAGCGTGCACATGCTGCTCATGCTTGCCCCTGCACTGGAGCCGTCTGGCGCGGCCGGGCCAAAAGCACCTGCTGCACGTCCGAAAAAGCCAGCCGTTGGCCGCCCACCTCTTGGTAGAGCTCATGGCCCTTGCCAGCAATCAAAACCACGTCATGGGCGCCGGCCGCGCCCAGCGCCTGGGCAATAGCCCGGGCCCGGTCGGGCTCCACCAGCAGCCGGCTGGGCTGGGACACACCCGCGGCGATCTGCGCGATGATGGCCTGGGGTGATTCGCTGCGCGGGTTATCACTGGTGAGCAGCACCTGGTCTGCATGCTGTTCGGCCATGGCGCCCATCAATGGGCGTTTGGCGCTGTCGCGGTCGCCGCCGCAGCCAAACAGACACCACAGCCGCCCGCCCCGCGCATCTGCCAGCCCACGCAGGGCCTGCAGGGCTTTGGCCAGTGCATCGGGCGTGTGTGCGTAGTCAACCACCGCCAGCGCCCCTGCGGCACTGTTCACCCGCTGCATGCGTCCAGGCACCGGGCCCAGGCTGGCGCAGACCGAGGCCACCTCGGCCAGCGGCACGCCCAGGGCCCGCATGGCAGCCATCACGCCCAGCAGGTTGGCCAGGTTGTAGTGGCCGATCAGGGCAGTCGCAACGCTGTGGCGCTGCTGCCCTTCGCAGGCCACAAACTCCAGGCCGGCAGCCCCCTGCTTGATGTCGCAGGCCTGAAGCCGCGCAGCCTGCTGACAAGACACGGTCCACACATCAGGCACCCGCTGGGCCACCTCGAGCGCCAGGCTGGCGCCGTGCGCATCGTCGATGTTGATCACTGCGCTGCTCAAGCCAGGCCAGCGAAACAGCGCAGCCTTGGCCTCCCAGTACTGGGCCATGCTGCCGTGGTAATCCAGGTGGTCTTGCGTGAAGTTGGTGAAGATGGCGCTGCGGATCTGGGTGCCAACCAGGCGCCCTTCGGCCAGACCGATGGACGAGGCTTCGATGGCGCAGGCCTGCAAGCCAGCCTGGACAAATTGGCGAAAGCTCTGCTGCAGCAGCACCGCATCGGGTGTGGTCAGACCGCTTGGTTGCAAGGCCGAGCTGTCCCCATCGGCCAGCGGTACCTGCCCGATACCCAGGGTGCCGACCAGCCCACAGGGCATGGGCGGGTGCTTGAGGCGCGACAGGGCCTGGGCGAGCCACCAAGCGCTCGAGGTCTTGCCGTTGGTGCCCGTGATGGCCACCACCGCGAGCTGTGCTGAAGGGCTGTCAAAGTAGGCCGCTGCGAGTGGACCACTGGCGGTTTTGAGCTGCTCGAAGCTTGCCACGCGTTCGTCGGCGAAGCCATAGGCTGCAACGCCGGTCTGCTCAACCAGGCAGGCCGCAGCACCGCGCGCCAGCACCTCGCGCACATGGGAGCGGGCGTCACTCGCAGCGCCCGGCCAGGCTAGAAAACCGTCGCCTGCACGCAACCGGCGGCTGTCGCTGCACAGTGTGCCAGGCACCCGGCTTCTCAACCAGCGGGCCGCCTCAACCGGGCTTGTGAAGCTGCGCATCAAAAGCTCTCCGGCTCGGCCTTGGCCAAGATTTGGGGCTTGACATTCATGTCGGGCTGTATGCCCAGCAAACGCAGCGTCTGCTGCACCGTTTCACTGAACACCGGCGCGGCCACATCGCCGCCAAAGTAGCGCCCCGCACTGGGCTCGTCGATCATCACCGCCACCACGATGCGGGGCTGGTCTATGGGTGCCAACCCAACAAAGAAGCCGCGGTATTTTTTGTCGGCATAGCCGCGCCCCTCCACCTTGTGCGCAGTGCCGGTCTTGCCACCCACGGAATAGCCCATGGCCTGCGCTTTGGGCGCGGTACCACCAGGCAGGGTTGCCAGGTGCAGCATGTGGCGAACTTCGATCGCATGGCCTGCCTCCAGCACCCGCACGCCGCCCAGCTTCTGGGGGGACTTGAGCATGGTCACCGGGACGAGTTCGCCATCGCGGCCAAACACGCTGTAGGCGTGGGCCAACTGAAACAGGCTGGTCGACAAGCCGTAGCCGTAGCTCATGGTGGCCTGCTCGATCGGCCGCCAGGTTTTGTAGGCG
>CAMATS010000222.1 GCA_945861195.1 Rhodoferax sp. OV413 | reverse complement strand
AAAGCGGCTCAGGGTGTCAAGGTAGTCCATGTGGCGTGCTCTCTGGGACATGTTGAAGCAGGGCACCGGGGGTGGTCCAGTGCACATCGGGGTAAGCACGCAGCCGCGCCAGCAGGCTGCGCAGGGCGGCAATGCGGCTGGGCATGCCGCTGAGCCAGGGGTGCAGGCCCAGGCCAAACACCGCCGAGCGCTGGTGCATGGCACATTCGCGGTGCAGCCGGTCAAACGCGGCCACAGCCAGGTCGGCGTGGTCGCGCGGGCTCACCTGGCGCAGCCACTGGCATTGCACATCGTCCCACTCGGCTGACAGGGGTACCGACAGCAGGGCCGGTGAACTGTCGAGCCAATAGGGTTGGTCGTCGTTGCACCAGTCCAGGGTGTAGCGGATGCCGGCCTCGGCCAGCAGCTGTGGGGTGTCTGGCGTGGTGCCCCAGTCCTGGCTCAGCCAGCCCAGCGGCTGTACCCCGGTGGCATGGGCCAGCGCCGCTATCGAGGCGGCGATGTGCTGGCGCTGCTCATCCAACGGCATGTTTGAGTGCATCATGCGGGTGGCCGCCAGGCCATGCGCCAGCCAGTCACAACCCCAGTCCTGCAACTGCGCCGCCAGCCCGGGCAGGCGCTGTACCGCCATGGCATTGGCCGCAATCACGGGGCGAATGCCGGCGGTTCTCAAGGCATCGATGACCCGGAAGATGCCCACGCGCAGGCCGTACTCTCGCTGCGACCAGCTGCGGTAGTCGGGCGTGAAGCTGCCGAACTCGCCCACCATGCGCGGGTCGCGCCGGCTGCCCTCAGGCGGCAGCAGCTCCCAGTGCTCCAGAAACAGCACGACATAGGCGGCCAGCCCCTGCCCGGCGGGCCAGGGGTAAGCCGGACGCAGGGGCAGGGCCGAGTAAGCGTAGATCGAATGGTCCATGTGGCGCGCTCACTGAACGGGTGGGGTGGGTCTGCCCGGGTTGACGAGCGGGCCCGAACCGTGCACAGTCTAGGCGAATTGTTCTACTTATGGAACAATATCTTTGTCACCCTACCCTGCCACCACCGAGAGGATTGCCATGAGTTCTACCCATCCCGTATCGCGCCGCCTGATTTTGCAGGCCAGCGCCGCCACCGCCGTACTCGGCGCCCCCGGCCTGCTGCTGGCCCAGCCCAAGCCGGTCAAGGTCGGCCTGCTGCACCCGGTCAGTGGCGCGCTGGCCTACAGCGGCGGCCAGTCGCGCCTGGGCGGCGTGATGGCCATTGACGAGATCAATGCCGCAGGCGGCATCAAGTCCATGGGCGGCGCCAAGCTCGAGGCTATGTTGGGCGACTCGCAGTCGCGCCCAGAAGTGGGCGTGAGCGAAGTCGAGCGCATGCAGCAAGACGGCGTCTCGGCCTATGTGGGCTGCTTTGCCAGCGGTATTGCGCTGCCCGCCACCCAGGCTGCCGCCAAGTACAACACCCCGTTCCTGATCGACGTCGGCGTGTCTGACGCGCTGGTCAGCCGCGGCCTGAAAAACGTGTTCCGCCTGGCCCCGGGCAACGGCAAGTGTGTGGACGATGCCTTTGCCGGCCTGGCCGAGGTCAACAAGGCTGCCGGCGGCATAGCCAAGACTGCCGTGATCGTGCACGAAGACTCTGAGTTCGGCACCAGCACCGCCAAGCTGCTCAATGCCAAGCTCTCGGGTATCGGGCTGGAGGTGAAAGAGGTGCTGCCGCACGCCACGCCCACGCGTGACTTCACCAACCTGGTGCTGCGCATCAAGGCCATCAAGCCCGATATCGTGATCATGAGCAACTACCAAAACGAGTATGTGCTGATAGCCCGCACCATCTACCAGCAAAAGGTCGATCTGGCGGGCATGTTCAGCGTGCTGGGCGGCGGCTTCAACTACAAGCTGATCAAAGAGCAGCCCGATGTGGCGCAGTACATGATGGACTTCAACCACTGGTACAGCCCGCGCAACCCCAAAGCGCAGGAGATGCGCAAAAAGGTGGAGGCCACGGGCGGCCTGTTCACCTTTGAGGTGTATTGCACCTACAACTCGGTCAAACTTTATGCCAGCGCGCTGGAGGCAGCCAAATCAGCCGACAAGGCCGCGGTGATCTCCGCGCTAGAGGTCAGCACCTGGTCTGACCATTTCATGCCTTATGGCCCGACCAAGTTTGTCAACGGCCAGAACCAGGGCGGCCGGGCCGCACTGCTGCAAGCCTCAAAAACCGACATCGATGTGGTTTGGCCCAACGAGTTTGCAGGCGCGAAGCCGATCTTCCCCCGGCCGAAATTCGGCTGATCTGACGCTGCGGCACCCGGCCTGTGCGCCGGTGTGCCGTTCCACCGGCGCGCGGCGGTAGTCCGGCGGGCGCCTGTTTTCCCCGGGAGAAAAGCCTTGGATCCGACCATCCTCGCCGCAGCCACCATCAATGGCCTGCTGCTCGGCGGCATGTACACGCTGGTCGCCAGCGGCCTGACCCTGATTTACGGGGTCTTGCACATCATCAATTTTGCCCATGGCAGCATGCTGATGCTGGCCATGTTTGGCGTGTTTTACCTGCTGACCAAGTTCGGCATTGACCCCTACCTGGCCAGGGTGGTGATGGTGCCAGCGATGTACCTGCTGGGCTACGCCCTTTACAAAGGCGTGATTGGTCGCCTGTCCAATGGCAAGGATGAAAACATTCTGCTGATCACGCTGGGCCTGTCGATCCTGATCGAAAACATTGCACTGATGCTGTTCAAGGGAGATTCGCGCACCATCACGGTGAGCTATTCCGACCGCATGATCGAACTCGGGCCCACACTGGTGCCCCTGCCCAAACTGATCTCGTTTGCGGTGGCGCTGGGGCTGTGCGCCGCTTTGGGCCTGTTCATGCAACGCACCGACTTGGGCCGTGCCATCCGCGCGGTGGCCAAGGAGCGGGTTGGGGCCCGCTTGGTGGGCATCGATGTTGACCGTATTTTTGCCATCTCTTATGGCATCGGCCTGGCCACCCTGGGTGCTGCGGCCTGCCTGCTGATGCCGATCTTCTATGTCTCGCCCACCATTGGGCATGTGTTTGTGCTGGTGGCCTTCACCGTGGTGGTGCTGGGTGGCATGGGCAGCTTTTTGGGCGCGGTAGTGGGCGGCATGATCGTGGGCCTGACCGAGTCCTTTGGCGGCCTGTACCTGGGCGAGAGCCTGGGGCAAATTGGCATTTCGCTGATCTTCATCCTGATATTGCTGTTTCGGCCGTCGGGCCTGTTTGGAGCACGGCAATGATCTCCACCCTCAAACCCGTGCCCTGGGCGCTGCACCTCGGGGTGCTGACGGTCGCCATCCTTTTCCCCTTTGTCTTTCCATCGAATTTCATGGTGAACTTTGGTGTGATGGCCCTGTTCTATGCCTTCATCGGCCAGTCCTGGAACATCTCGGGCGGTTTTGCCGGCCAGCTGTCTTTTGGCCATGTGGCGTTTTTTGGCGTGGGGGCTTATGCCTCGACCATCGTGCAGCTGCGTCTGGGCTGGTCGCCATGGCTAGGGCTGCCGGCAGCGGCATTGGCCGGTGCGGCCGTGGGTGGGGTGATCGGCGTGCTGTCGTTTCGGGCCGGCCTGAAGGGCTCTTACTTTGCCCTGATCACGCTGGCCTTTGCCGAAGTGCTGCGCATCGTCACCAACTCGGTCAGCTTCACCGGTGGCGGTCTGGGCATGCTGATCCCGATGAAAGCCAGTGCTGCCAACTTCCAGTTTGCCGAGCGCAGCGGTTTTTATTTTTTGATCCTTTTGATGGCCGCGCTGTCGGTGGCGCTGGCCGAGTGGCTGCGCCGCTCGCGCTTTGGCGCGCAACTGACCGCGATCCGCGAAAACGAAGACTCGGCCAAGGCCCTGGGTATCGATGTGTTTCGCGAAAAAGTCAAGGTGATGCTGCTCTCGGGCGCGATTGGCGGCATGGGCGGCTGCTTTTTTGCGCAGTACTTTCTCTACATTGACCCGCTGGTGGTGTTTGGTGTGGACAAATCGGTCGAGATGCTGCTGGTCAGCATGATCGGCGGCGCCGGCACGGTCTACGGCCCGCTGGTGGGGGCCCTGCTGCTGGCCTCTATCAGTGACATCACCCGGGTGCTCACGCAGATTCAGGGCCTGTCTTTGGTGCTCTACGGCGGCCTGCTGGTGGTGATCATCGCCTACCTGCCCAACGGGCTGATCGACCTGTTCAAGCGCCGGCGCAAGCCCACCGGGGGCCAGGCATGATGCTGCAAGTCGATGGTTTGACCAAAATCTTTGGTGGTCTGCGTGCGGTCGATAACGCCAGTCTGCGGGTGGATGAGGGCCGTATCGTCGCGCTGATCGGCCCCAACGGCGCCGGCAAGACCACGCTGTTTGCCTGCATCGCCGGTTTTCTGCCTCTCAACGCAGGCCGGGTGGAGTTTCTGGGCCGCGACATCACTGGGCTGCAAGTGCACCAGATTGCCCGCGCCGGCATGGTGCGCACTTTCCAGATCACCCAGCCCTTTGCCAAGCTCACCGTGCACGAAAACATTGCGGTGGGTGCCTACCAAAAGTTCAGCAACCGGGCGCAGGCCTGGGCCCATGCGCAGGCCATCGCCGAGCAGGTCGGCATGTCGCACATGCTGGTGCAGCCGGCGTCCGAGCTCACCGTGGCCGGGCGCAAGCGGCTAGAACTAGCGCGGGCGCTGGCCACCTCGCCTCGGCTGCTGCTGCTCGATGAGGTGATGGCCGGGCTCAACCCGTCCGAGATTCTGGAGATCATTGCCATCATCCGGCAGATCCGCGACCGCGGCGTCACGGTGCTGCTGATCGAGCATGTGATGCATGCGGTGATGAGCCTGTCCGACCATATCCACGTGCTGTCCTACGGCAAGATCATCGCCGAGGGCAGCCCGCAGCAG
>CAMATS010000221.1 GCA_945861195.1 Rhodoferax sp. OV413 | reverse complement strand
CGCTACTACTGGAAAGCGCTGGGGCAGCCGGGGAAAATCAAAACCATCAGCCAGCTCGGCGGCTACCACGGCACCACCCTGGCGGCCATGTGCGCCACCGGGCTGCCAGCCTACTGGCCCTCTTTTGAGCCGCGTATGCCGGGCTTTGTGCACATTCCCAATTACGACCCCTACCGCTACCCGGTGCCAACTGGCCAAGACCCGGCCACTGCTGCGGCCAACGAGCTGGAGCGGGCCATCCTGTCCGAGGGACCAGATACCGTGGCGCTGTTTTTGGTCGAGCCGGTGTGCGGTGGCGGCGCCTATGTGCCGCCGTCGGGCTACTTCAAGCGCATCCGTGAGATTTGCGACAAATACCAGGTGCTGCTGGCTGCCGATGAAACCATCACCGGCTTTGGCCGCACTGGGCGGATGTTCGCGCTGGACCATTGGGGCGTGCAACCCGACCTGATGCAGTTTGCCAAGGGCATCACCGGCGGCTATGTGCCGCTGGGCGGCATCGGCCTGTCCGACCAGATTGCCGATGTCTTTGACCGGGCCGGCTCCGACCCCTGGATGCACTGCTACACCTATAGCGGCCACCCGGTCACCTGTGCGGTGGCGCTGGCGGCGATCGATGTCATTGAGCAAGAGCAGCTGGTCCAGGCGGCAGAAGTGAATGGCGAGCGGTTCTTGGCCGACCTGCGCGCCGCACTGGGCGAGCATGTTCATGTGGGCGACGTGCGCGGCCTAGGTCTGATGGCGGCAGTCGAACTGGTGGAGGACAAGGCCAGCAAGTCCAGTTTTGCGGCAAGCCGCAAGATCGGCCCAGCCGTGATTGCCGAAGCCCGCCGGCGCGGCTTGGTCACACGCGGCCGCGGTGACACCATTTACCTGGGCCCGGCGCTTGTGATGCAAGAGCCTATGCTCAAACGGGTGGTGGAGATCATCGCCGAGTCGGTCCACAGCGTGCTGGCACCCGGCACTCAGTAATCGATCACAGCCCTCGCGCAGCGGGGCAGCGTCATCGGTATGCGTGCACACCCTGGCGGTTCGCACGCCATTGCAGCAGGTGGCGCAGCACCATAGGCATGGTCATGACCAAACCGATCAAGGTGCTCCAAAGGCCAGGCGCCACCATCAACAGGGCGGCAAAAAAGCACAGCAGTTGTTCCCAGCGCCGCATCTCAACCAGGAAGAACTTGGATAGGGCTGCCGCCAGTATGGTGATGCCAAGCACGCAGCCGGTGAACGTGACAGCGAAGTCCCAGCCATTAAAGCCCTTGGCCACCAACAGCAATGAGGGCGAAAACACAAATACAAACGGCACCAGGGCCTTGGCAAGACCCAGTCGAAAAGCCGTGTTGCCGGTCTTGAACGGGTCACTGCCGGCCATGCCGGCCGCAGCATAGGCGGCCAGCGCCACGGGAGGCGTGATGTCAGCCAGTACGCCGTAATAAAACACAAAAAAGTGCGCCACCAAAGGCTCAACACCGAGTTGCACCAGGGTGGGTGCTGCCACCGTCACCATGATGATGTAGTTGGCAGTGGTTGGAATGCCGCAACCCATCAAAATACACACGAAGGCGGTCATGATCAGCGCAAACAGCAGCGTGAGCGTCTGTGGGCCGGCAAAACTGCTTGGTATCAGCGTCCCCACAAAGCCGGCCATGCTCTGTGCCGCGCCGGTGATGATGAAACTGATCTTGAAGCCCACACCGGTCAGGGTGACCACCCCAATCACTATGCCCACCGTGGCTGCCGCAGCACCCACCGCCAAGGCATATTTGGCGCCGGTCTCAAAAGCCTCGATCAGCACCCCTGGCGCCATGCGACCCCGGACACCACCCCACCCGATAGCCACAGCTGCCAATGCCACGGCCAAAGCGAAAACCGCCAAACGGGGGCCCTCCTCCAGGCCACCAAAGCCAATCACACACAGGGCCAGATGCAGGGCGACCAGCAAAGCCCAATGCTTGGCCGTGTTGCCAGCGACCCGGGTCGACAGCCCCACAATCGCGCAGGAACTGATGCCCAGAAAAGCCGCCAGGTACGGGGTACGACCGGCCACCAGTGCAGCAATCAGCAGCGCCAGCGGGATCAGGGTGGGCCAACGCGCCTTCAGGCTCTGCCCGAGCTTGGGCATCTCATCTTCTGTGAGCCCGCGCAGCCCGAAGCGCTTGGCTTCAAAGTGCACCTGCATGAAAACGCCAAAAAAATGCATGAAGGCGGGCACCACAGCAGCTGCAATGATGGTGTGATAAGGCAGGCCCAAAAACTCGATCATCAAAAATGCCGCTGCGCCCAGCACCGGTGGCGTGATCTGTCCGCCAGTAGAGGCTGCAGCCTCGACAGCCGCCGCAAAATGGCGTTGGTAGCCCACGCGGATCATGGCCGGAATCGTGAGCGAGCCCACCGTCACCGCATTGGCCACCGACGAGCCAGAGAGCATGCCAAACATGGCCGACCCAAACACACTGACCTTGGCCGGACCGCCGGCATAGCGGCCAGCCACGCTTGACGCGATGTCTAAAAACAGCTGGCCCAGGCCCACCCGGGTGGCCAACACGCCAAACAGCACAAAATGAAACACATAGGTCGCAACCACGCCAACCGCTACCCCGTAAATGCCCTGGCTGGTCAGGTATTGGTGGTTAATGAACTGGCTCCAACTGCTGCCCGCGTGCTGCAACAGGCCAGGAAATGCCTGCCCGAACAGGGCATAGGCTGTGAACCCGAGCGCAATCAGGGGCAGCGGCCAACCCATGCTGCGTCGGGTTGCATCGAGCAGTGCCACAAACAGGACTGTGCCCATGATCACATCCCATCGGTTCGGGTTGCCCACCCGAAACGCCAGATCGTCAAAGGTGTAGGGGATGTACAGCACGCTGATGGCACAGCACAGGCCCAGCAGCCAATCGATCAGCGGAACGCCGCCGGGCGAGCCCAGGCTATGCACGGCCAGACTTTGGGCGCGCCGCTGGGTGCCGGCAAACACCAGAAAAATCAAACCCAGCACAAAGGCCAGGTGTACGCCCCGGTGGGTCACTTCACGCAGCAGGCCAAAGCCGGCGGTGTAGTAGTGAAAACAGCTCAAACCAATGAGCAGGTATTTGATCAGCAGCGTAGCCGGCGGCACCGAGGGCCGAAAGCGCATCTCGGGATCAAATTTTTGCTCCAGGGCTTGCAGTTCTTGCTGGTCCGGCAGCGTGCTGCTAGCAGTCATTGGCATTGGGGCCTGCATGGCCAAAAGGACGGGCCAGGAGGCCCGTGTTTAAAAAGGCGAACCAACCCAAGACTACTTCAGGACGCCGGCTTCGCGGTAGTATTTTTCAGCGCCAGCATGGTAGGGAATACCAACTCCTTGAACTGCATTTTTCAAGGTAATGAACTTGCCTTTGGCATGGCCCGCAGCCAGCGTTTTTTGGGTCGCCTCGCTGAACAGCGATTTGGTGATCTGGTAGACCGTTTCAGTGTCGGCCTTGTCACTGGTCACCCACTGCGCGCCAACGGCCAGGGTTTTCACCGCGGCAACACCTTTGTAGGTTTCAGCAGCAATACTGTCAACTGCAAAAAACGGGCTTGAGGCACGCAGGCTATCGGCCTGGGGGCCGTCAATCGGCAGCAGCTCTATGCCCGAACCGCTGGTGGCGAGTTCGGCAATCGCACCGGCCGGGGCACCGCCAGTAAAGAAAAAGGCATCCAGCGAGCCGTCTTTCATTTTGTCACCGGCCTGGTTGGGCTTGATGTACTCCGGCCTGATGTCAGACTCTTTGAGGCCATAGGCAGCCAGCACCAGGCGCGCATTGATCAGCGTGCCCGAACCCGGTTCGTCAAGCGCCACACGCTTGCCCTTCAGGTCTGCCACCGACTTGTAGCCCGAGCCTTTTTTAACCACGATATGCAGGCTCTCAGGGTACAGGTTGGCAATCATGCGCAGCCCTGGCACATTGGGTTTGCCCTCAAAAATGCCGGTGCCTTTTTGCGCCCAGGTCGCCACATCGGACTGGCTGAAGCCAGACTCCATGGCGCCACCCACGATGCCATTGACATTGCCCAGCGATCCACTAGTGGCCTGAGCCGTAGCCACAATTTTCCCGGGGTGCGACACGGCGTTGGCGATCATGCCGCCAATGGGGTAGTAGGTGCCGGCGGTACCACCCGTGCCGATACGAAAAAATTGCTGTGCGCTGGCGGGGCCAGCAAGCAAAGCGCTGGCAGCAACAAGTGCCGAGAAAAACTTCAAATTCATGGTGTCTCCTGGTTAAAAAAATTGCTCAGAGTACGCAAAAACCCGGGCAGAGCGCGAGCATAACCCAGGCGATTACTGCTAGGTGATGACCATCAGCACGCTGCATGGCGCATGCTCCACCAGGGCGCTGGACCCCGACCCACCCCACCAGCGCGTTACCCAATTTTTTTCGTGTTTGTGGCCGACCACAATCAGATCGGCTGAAATTTTTCGCGCAAAGCTGCTGATTTCATGCACCGAATCGCCCACCAGCACCTCGCCTGACACCTTAAAGCCAGCATCGGTCAGGGTTCGTAGACCCTGTTCGAGCACATATTTAAAACTCTTTTTTTCGCGCGCATACATCTCGAGGTCGTAGAAGCCCCCCTCGGCAGCGGAAAAAGCAATCTCTCTGGGCATCACCGCGACCAGAGTCAGTGCAGCACCACTCCACTGCACGATGTCCTGGCAGTCAAGCAGGGCTTTCTGTCCAGCTTGCGAGCCATCGTAAGCCAACAAAATTTGCTTGTACATGATGGGCTTCTTTGAATTAACAAGTTGAGGCAAGCTGCGCAATTTAATCATTTTTACGCTGCTTCAAGCCGGTGTTTACCCTGCCTGTTAACGCTGACGCCAAATTGACCCAGCTTGCCAACT
>CAMATS010000220.1 GCA_945861195.1 Rhodoferax sp. OV413 | reverse complement strand
GGCGCATTCAGCGAAAAACTGGTCATAGATGCTGGCCAAGCGCATGTCATTGCGGACCACCTGAGCCTGTCCGAGGCGGCTCTGGCAGAGCCCTTGTCGGTTGGCCTGCATGCGATTGTGCGAGCGGGTGGCGTGCTGGGCAAGCAGGTGCTGGTGACCGGTTGTGGCCCGATTGGTTCGCTGCTGATTGGCGCACTGCGCCGCGCTGGTGCGGCGCGCATTGTTGCGGCCGACATTGCCGATCTGCCATTGGCCTGTGCGACAAAAATGGGCGCAGACGAGACCATCAACCTGCGTGCCGATGCCCAGGAGCTTGACAAATACAAGGCTGATAAAGGCCAGTTTGACGCAGTTTTCGAAGCCTCAGGAAGTGTTGCTGCGGTGCTCAGCGCGCTCGATGTGATTGCGCCACGCGGCGTACTCGTGACTATCGGGCTGGGAGGTGACATGAGTTTGCCGATGAACCAGATCGTCGCCAAAGAGGTGGACCTGCGGGGCACTTTTCGCTTTCATGCTGAATTTGCCACGGCCGTGCAGTTCCTCAACAGTGGTTTGATCGATGGCCGGCCGGTGATCACACAGGTGCTGCCGATGAGCCGCGCGCTGGAAGCCTTTGCGCTGGCGGCTGACAAAAGCCAGTCGCTGAAGGTGCAAATTGCTTTTCAAGAAGAAGCGTCGGCCGCATGATTGAGCGCGGCCAAACCCGACCCAAAGCGTTGCGATCGGTCCGGGCGTCTGCTCAGCGACTGTGGCTGGCATGAAAAAAACATTCCAACTGGTCATCGAGGGCCGGCACCCGGACCGGCTGCTTGAAGCAAGCAAGCACGAGGTGCGGAAATACATGGCAAGGCAGCGCCGCGCCGCTTTGCCAGCGGGCGCCGACTACTGGGACTTTGCCTGCCGATTTGGCGTGACCGAGATCGATGCGTCCCCGGTGCATGTGGCCACGCTCATCGCGCTGATGGACGCTGCGGCCGCGGGCGGCGCGACAGGGTTTTTTGTCGACATCATCGGCCGGGCCGCTCACCGCAAAGTTAAAGCCGAGTCCACCATTCCGCTGGCTGACTTGCAGTCCTGAGAAGAGCTTATTGCCGGGTTTGAACCCGGCGCGCGCCGTCAAAGCGCCGGCGCCAGTAGGTTTGAGCCATGTCATCGACACGAACCTCGGCCCCGGGCTTTGGCGAATGAACAAACTTGCCCCCGCCAACATAACGGCCAACATGGCTGAAGGTGCGGCGCATGGTGTTGAAAAACACCAGGTCACCCGGCAGGAGCTCGGAGCGTTCAATTTTTTGGGTCTCGGCTGCCTGCTGGGCTGCGCTGCGCGGTAAAACCGTGTTGGCGCTCTGTTCGTACATGGCCTTGACAAAGCCACTGCAATCAAAGCCGGTTTCGGCTGTGGTCCCGCCTCGCAGGTAGGGACGGCCCATGAAGCCCAGCGCATTGAAAACCAGCGTCGCGGCCTGTTCGGTGGCGGTTTGTCGCACCTGTTCCAGGCGCAGCAGCAGACCTTTTTCGAGCAGCAGGCGCTCTAGGTCGTCGGGTGCAGCGCTCGGATTGGCATGGGCTGGTGCGCCCAGAGCCAACACGAACACCAGTAGGATGAGGCCTCGCATCCCGGGTAGGATAGCGGCGTTCCCGCTGGGTTGTCAATGTTCAGGTAGCTCGCCCAATTGTGTTGCAGCGGCTGCGGCAAACAACACAGGCCAAGGGAACGGTTTGTCAAATTGGATTTTTAAAATGATGTTCAGAGCGCTGGTCTTGGAAAATGATGGCGGCTTTCGCGCCACCGTGAAATCGGTTGACGCGGCGCAGCTGCCTGCCGCGGACGTGACCTTGGCGGTGTCCTACGCCACCTTGAACTACAAGGACGGCCTGGCCATCACCAACCGGGGGCCGGTGGTGCGCCAGTGGCCCATGGTTGCCGGCGTTGACGGCGCTGGTACCGTAGTCGCATCCAATCACCCGGACTGGCAGGTCGGAGACTTGGCCGTGCACAACGGCTGGGGCGCAGGCGAGACCCACTGGGGCTGTTTGGCCGAGACAGCTCGGCTCAAGGGCGATTGGCTGATCCGTCTGCCCCAGGCTTTGAGCCTGCGCCAGTCGATGGCCATTGGGACGGCCGGCTACACCGCGATGTTGTGTGTGCTGGCACTGGAAGACCATGGCCTGAAGCCAGACGCTGGCGAGGTGCTAGTCACAGGGGCGAGCGGCGGCGTGGGCAGCGTGGCCATCGCGCTGCTGGGTCGGCTAGGCTACACCGTGGTTGCGGCTACCGGCCGGGCGTCTGAAGAAACTTACCTCAAAGCCTTGGGGGCCAGCAGTGTGATGGACCGGGCCATGCTGGCCAGCCCTGGCAAAGCCTTGCAAAAAGAACGCTGGGCCGGCGTGGTGGACGCGGTGGGCTCGCACACTTTGGCCAACGCGCTGGCCCAAACCCGTTACGGCGGCGTGGTCGCTGCCTGCGGTCTGGCCCAGGGCATGGATTTGGCAAGCACCGTCATGCCTTTTATCTTGCGCGGCGTGGCCCTGGTGGGCATCGATTCAGTGATGGCGCCTTTGTCTCGTCGACAGCGCGCCTGGGCGCGAATTGCCCGCGATCTCGACCCCGTCCTGCTCGAGACCATGGTTCAGGAGTTGCCGCTCGACGGGGCGATTGACGCTGCCCATGCCTTGATGGACGGTCGGGTGAGGGGGCGCACCTTGGTCAAGATCGGCAGCTGATGTAGGCCCCGTCCCAATTTTCAGAAAGTTAGACATGCTGCTTGAAGCCGACCAGGCCCAGTTGGTGCTACTTGATTACCAGGTCCAACTGATGCCAACCATGTGGGAATCGAACTGGGTGCTGGCCAATGCTCTGCGTTTAGGAGCAGTCGCCCGTTTGTTGGGCATGCCCTGCTGGGGGACCGAACAACATCCAGCTCTGCTCGGGCCCCAACTGCCACAGGTCCGGGCACTGTGCGGCCGCACGCTGACCAAAATGCAATTCAGTGCCGTCGAGGAGGGTCTCACAGATTGGCTTCGACCACCGACAAAACCCCAGGCAGGTAATGTGCGAAGCCTGCCCAAACATTTGCAAAAGGCCGCAAGCCCAGGGCGTCCGATGGTGGTGATTGCCGGCTGCGAGGCCCATGTCGGTGTGTTGCAAACCGCCCTGGATTTGCTTGAAGACGAGTTCGAGGTCTGGGTGGTGACTGATGCCTGCAGTTCGCGCACCGAACGCAACCGGGATGCGGCCTTTGACCGACTGGCCGGCGCTGGCGCGGAGCTGCTGACCACCGAAATGCTCGCCTTTGAGTGCCTGCGCAGCGCCGAGCATCCTGAATTCAGGGCGGTGCAGGCCCTGATCAAATAGCAGCCATTTATAGCCGCCGGGGCGCCCAGGCTGGTCATGGCGGACCGCTCGGTGAAGTCAGTTGGCTGCAAGTTGCCCAGCCATAATCTGTTTCGCAAGCGCTTGCTTCGACCGGGGACAGACATGACAGCCTATGCAGATTTTTATCGCTACTCCATCAACCAGCCTGAGTCTTTTTGGGCCGAGCAATCCAAATTGATTGACTGGCAGCTAGCGCCGCAAGTGATATGCGACCACAGCCAGCCTCCCTTTGCCAAGTGGTTTGTCGGCGGTACCACCAACCTGTGCCATAACGCGGTGGATCGGCATTTGCTGCAGCGACCGCATCAGCCGGCCCTGATCGCGGTTTCCACTGAAACCGGGCTGGAGCGCAGCTATTCGTTCATCGAGCTGCATGCCGAGGTACAGCGCATGGCTGCAGTGATGCGCGAATTGGGGGTGCGCCAGGGAGACCGGGTATTGATTTACATGCCCATGATCGCCGAGGCGGCCTTCGCCATGCTAGCCTGCGCCCGTATGGGCGCGATCCATTCGGTGGTGTTTGGCGGCTTTGCTTCGGGTTCTCTGGCCTCGCGGATGGAAGATGCCTTGCCCCGGCTGGTGGTGAGTGCAGACGCTGGTTCGCGTGGCGGCAAGGTGGTGCACTACAAACCGTTGCTCGATGGCGCGATCCAGTTGTCGCGCCACAAGCCAGAGGCGGTGTTGCTGGTAGACCGGCAACTCGCCCCGATGCCGCTGGTCGCGGGCCGCGACCACCAGTGGGAGCTGCTGCGGGCAAAACACCTGAACACCGTGGTGGACTGCGAATGGCTGGAGTCCACCCATCCCAGCTATACGCTCTACACCAGCGGCACCACCGGCAAGCCCAAGGGCGTACAGCGGGATACCGGTGGCTATGCGGTTGCGCTGGCAGCGAGCATGAAGCATATTTTTTGCGCCCAAGCGGGCGAAACCTATTTCTCAACCAGCGACATCGGCTGGGTGGTGGGGCACAGCTATATTGTTTACGGGCCGCTGATCGCCGGCATGGCCACCATCCTGTACGAAGGCTTGCCGACCCGCCCGGATGGCGGCGTGTGGTGGAGCTTGGTTGAAAAATACAAGGTGTCGATCATGTTCAGCGCCCCCACTGCGGTGCGCGTGCTCAAAAAACAAGACCCCGCGCTGCTGAAAAAATACGATCTCTCCAGCTTGCGGACCCTGTTTCTTGCTGGTGAGCCGCTCGACGAACCCACAGCGCGCTGGATTGCCGAGGGCCTGGGCGTGCCAGTCATCGACAACTACTGGCAGACTGAAAGTGGCTGGCCCATACTCACCGTGGCCAATGGGGTTGAGAAAACGCCCAGCAAATACGGTAGCCCCGGTCTGCCGATGTATGGCTACAAAGTCAAGCTACTCGACGACCAGACCGGCGAGGAGTTGACCAAGCCTCACCAGAAAGGCGTGGTTGCCATTGAAGGCCCGCTGCCGCCGGGTTGCATGCAGACGATTTGGGGCGATGACGAGCGGTTTGT
>CAMATS010000219.1 GCA_945861195.1 Rhodoferax sp. OV413 | reverse complement strand
TTGCAGCGGCTGGCCATGATCGAAGACATCATGCAGTGGGCCAATGCCAACACCACCGCGCTCGACGAGGACTGGCGCGGCTTTGCCCGGCTGCTCAACCAATTTGTCGACCAGTGGCGTGCCGCCGGGCATGTCGGCGACAAGGTTTTGGCAGAACTGCAGCCGCTGTGGCAGGCAGCCATGGACAAGGCCAGCGCGCCGCTGGAGGCGGTACAGCAGCAAAGCTTGCTGCTGCGCCAGGCGATGGTTGACGAGGCCACCCTGCTCGGCGCCGCACCCCAACTGCGCCTGGATGCCGTGCGGGACCTGCAACAGCGCTGGCAGGCCCAGGCCCAGCGCGTGCCCGTGGAGCGCCGGCTGGAGCAAAAGCTCTGGGATGCTTTTCGCAAGCCGATTGACGACGCCTTTAACCGCAAGACGCAGGAGCGGGAGCGCAGCGAAGCAGCCTTGGGCGAACGCGACCGTCTGGTGCTCGATGCAGCGCGCAGCCTCGAGCTTGCCAACGCCAGCGCTGATGCCCAAGCCATACGGGTGGCCATGGCTTCTTTGGATGCCGCCCTGCGGGGCCAAGCACAGGCTCAGGCTCAGATTCAGATTCAGATTCAAGCTCCGGAAACCGAGGCGCCGCCAGTGCTGCCGGTACTGCCGACTGATGAGTCGGCGCCGGCCCCAGCCGAGCCCAGCGCAGCGGCTGTGCTGCCCAAACCTGCGCCCAAACCGGTGGTCGCAGTGCGTGGCGATGACCGGCCCGGCATGAAAAAAGCTGAGCCTGCAGCCGCGCCACGGGGGGGTAAATTCGGTGAGCGCAAAGACGGCGGCCGTTTTGCTGGCGAGAGCCCACGCGGTGCGCGCGCGCCAGACCGGGGCGCGGCCCCGCCAGCGCCCAACGGCGGGCAGGAAGCCGCACGCCTGGGAGATGCTGCTTTCAGGGCCCAGCGTGATGCCCTGGAGCGGGCCCAGTTGGCGCTGCGCAAGCTCGCCGCCCAAGCGCATGGCGAGGCGCTGACCCAACTGCTGGCGGCCTGGGAGCGCCGCGCCGCCACTGAGCTACCTAGCGCCCAGGAGCTTGGATCTCGGGTGAGCCCGCCAACCCGTGCGGCCTGGGTGCGCGCACTTGAACAAACACCTGCAGCAGACCCGGGCGTGGCCTTGTTGCGGCTTGAAATGGCCGCTGAAATACCCACGCCAGCCGAGCACATCCAGGAGCGCCGCTTGCTACAGTTGCAGTTGCTGACGCGGCGCCATGACCCCGAGCCAGCCCAGACCTGGGGCGAAGACCTGGCGCGTTTGTTGGCCTGCAACTTTGATGGGCACAGCGCGCGTCGTGCGCAGGCCTGCCTCAAGGTTTTGCTGAAAGCCTGAGTTTGCCAACATAGTTCAATCGGGGAGTTTGGTATGTCAAGCAGCGAGGATTTTTTCGTCCGCCTCGAGCAGCTCAACGAGGCCGGTGCGGCTTTGTCAAAAGAACGCCATATCACCTCACTGCTCGACCAAATTTTGCTCGCCGCCAAGCGCCTGACCCGGGCCGATGGCGGCACCCTGTACCGCATGAGCGAAGACAGGCAGGCACTGCGCTTCGAGATTTTGCATACCGACTCCCTGGGGCTTGCCATGGGCGGAAATTCAGGCCACCGGGTTGAATTGCCCGACCTGCCGCTACTTGACTCGGCCGGACAGCCCAACAACAACATGGTGGCTGTGTGTGCGGTCAACAACCGCCGAACCATCAATGTGGCGGACGCTTACACCGATTCAACTTATGATTTTTCCGGTACCCGCCAGTTTGACCAGCTCAACAGCTACCGATCCAAGTCTTTGCTGGCAGTGCCGATGAAAGACCAGCAAGGGCAGATCATCGGCGTTTTGCAGCTGATCAACTCAGTGCACCCCGGGACTGGTGAGATCCAAGCTTTTTCAATGGCTGACCAGAGCTTGGTGGAATGGCTAGCCTCTCAGGCTGCGATTGCCCTGAGTAACCGACTGCTGTTGACGCAGCTGGAAACCCTGTTTGAGTCGCTCATCAAACTGATCAACACGGCGATCGAAGACAAATCAAAGTACACCGGCGGGCATTGCTCGAGGGTGCCCGAGCTGACCTTGATGCTGGCTGATGCTGCCGCGCAAACCACACAGGGTCCGTTGGCGGATTTCACCATGAGTGAGCAGGACCGCTATGAGCTCAAGATCGCCGGCCTGCTGCATGACTGCGGAAAAATCACCACGCCCGTTCATGTGGTCGACAAGGCGACCAAATTGCAAACTCTGTTTGACCGCATCGGGCTGATTGATACCCGCTTTGAGGTGCTCAAACGCGATGCCCAGATAGCTGCCTTGCAAAAGCAATTGGCTTTGCGTGTCTGTGTTGACCCGCAAGCCGAAGCGCTGGCCGAATCGACTTGCCGCGCAGAGTTGACGGTGCTGGACGCCGACCGTGATTTTTTGCGGGTTGCCAACCTGGGCTCGGAAGCCATGGACGATGCCGCCCTGGCCCGCGTCGAAACCCTGGCCAGCAGCCGAACTTGGCGCAATCCTGAGGGGCAGGAGGCGGTTTTTCTAAGCTCGGACGAACAGCACAATTTGTCCATCCGGGCTGGCACCTTGACGGCCGCCGAGCGTGGCATCATCAACCACCACATTGTGGCTACCAACAAAATGCTCGAGCAACTACCCTGGCCCAGCCATCTGCGCCGGGTACCCGAGTTTGCTGGCGGGCACCATGAGCGTATGGACGGCAAGGGCTATCCCAAGGGACTCAGGCGGGAGCAAATGTCGGTGCAGGCCAGAATCATGGGGATCGCCGATATTTTTGAGGCCCTCACCGCCGCCGACCGACCCTACAAGAAAGGCATGACCCTGTCGCAGTCGCTTGGCATCCTGCGCAAACTCAAGGAGAGCGGTCATATTGATCCGGATCTGTTTGATGTTTTCATGTCCCAGGGCATATACCTGCGCTACGCAAGGAAGTTTTTGCCACCTGCACAAATTGATTTGGCAGCTGCCGATTTGCTAGCGGCTTAAGCCGCCGCGCCCACCCCGATACGCTGTAACTGGACCGCTGCACCAGACTGCTGGCCGTCTGGCAGGCGCAGTCTGAGCACCTCGGCGCGTGGTGGTGTGGCGTTCAAGTCCCAGTCGCTCAGCACCATGCGGCTTGAACCCGGCCCCAAGGCATGGTCACCCGGACGGTGCGTGTGGCCGTGGATCAGGACGCTGGCTCGGTGCTGTGCCAGCCAATCCAGGGTTGCGCCATGGTGCAGGTCTGCATAGTGCAGGGCGCTGCGTTGGCGCGCCTGGCTTTGTTCGCGCAGGGACCGGGCCATTGCCTTGCGGTCGGCTAAAGGCTGCGCCAGAAAAGCCTGCTGCCAGGTGGCGCTGCGCACTTCGGCCCGAAAGTGTTGGTAGTCGGTGTCATCCAGGCACAGCGCATCACCATGGGACAGCAGCCAGCGCTTGCCACCGAACTCCAGCAGTGTGGGGTCAGCCAGCAGGCTCAGGCTGGCGGCCTGCGCAAAGGCCGGGCCGATGAGGAAATCGCGGTTACCGTGGAGGAAAAAAATACTGCGGTGCAGCGCTGCGCTGCGCAGGGCCTTGACACAAGCCGCCTCGAAGCCAGCCGGGTGCGCCGGGTCGCTCAGCACATCATCGCCAACCCAGACCTCAAACAAATCACCCAGGATGAAAACAGCATCGGCTGGCGTGCTGAGCAGGTGTTGCTCCCAGGCGGCCGCGGTGGCCGGATCGCTGGCCTGCAGGTGCAGGTCGGACATCACATCAACACAGGCCCAGTGGGCCGGCGCGGTGAGCGTGAGACCCTGCATGCGGGTCGCTCAGAGGGCCACGGCACGTTCGATCAGCAGGTCTTCGAGGGGTACATCATCATGGTAGCCGCTGCGCCCGGTTTTGACTGCCGCAATTTCATCCACCACCTCGGTGCCTGCCACGACCTTGCCAAACACCGCATAGCCCCAGCCCTTGGCCGAGATGGCCGTGTGATCGAGAAAGCCGTTGTCAGCCATATTGATGAAAAACTGAGCCGTGGCTGAATGCGGGTCGCTGGTGCGGGCCATAGCCACGGTGTAGCTGAGGTTCTTCAGGCCGTTATCGGCTTCGTTGGTGATGGGTGTTTCACAGGGCTTTTGTTTCATGCCGGGCTCCATGCCACCGCCCTGCACCATGAAGCCAGGAATGACACGATGAAACACCGTGTTGTCATAGTGGCCTTGAGCCACATAACGCAGAAAATTCTCCACCGATTTCGGGGCTTTCTCCGAGTCGAGTTCCAGCGTGATGACGCCGTAGTTGTTGATGTGGAGTTCGACTAGGGGGTTGCTCATGATTTATTTCACCAGGGTTGCAGCGTTGATAAGAATCGGTGTTTTCGGAACATCAGAAGGGAATGGTCCGCCGGCGCCGGTCGGACTGGTTTTCATTTTGAGCACCACATCCAAGCCGCTGACCACCTTGCCAAACACGGTGTAGCCGAACAATTGCGGCGCGTTCATCAGGTTGGCGCGGGGCGTGTTTTCATAGGTTCGCCCTTGGTAATCAAACCTGGGCACCGGGTCGCCCGGCGGGATCAGGATGGGATCAAGAAAGCCGTTGTCGCGCACGTTGATGAAAAACTGCGCAGTTGCCGAGTTGGGCTCATTGGTGCGAGCCATGGCCAGCGTGCCAAGCAGGTTCTGGGGCCCGCCGCGGCTAAGCGCCTCGCGGCCTTCGTGCACCACTGGCGGGCGGGATTTTTTTTCGACAAATTTTGCGTCAAATCCACCGCCCTGCACCATGAAGTTGTCTATGACGCGATGAAAAATAGTTCCGTCATAGTGCTTGTCGCGCACATACTGCAGAAAGTTTTCCACGGTTTTTGGCGCCTTGTCAGGGTAGACCTCCACCAC
>CAMATS010000218.1 GCA_945861195.1 Rhodoferax sp. OV413 | reverse complement strand
AAATCCGTTGCAACACCGTCAGTTTGTTGACTAAAAGCATTGCAGTCAAAGCCTCAATGTCCATTCAGGCGAATCACAAAACCCGAAAATAATCCTGCACCGGCGATGGCGCAATGAGCGCAGCGCATTCGATGCCTCCGTGGCTGGGTTACCGCCGGGTTATGGGTCAGCTCGCGAAACCGCAACCTGTTCACCGATCAGCCCGCGTGGCCGCAGCACCAGCATGAACGCAATCAATACACCGATCAGCACCACCTGCAGCGCCGCCGCCCGTGCCTGTTCGGCTTGCGGCACCCAGCCGCGCAACAGGCTGCCGGCCGCGGCCCAGAAGGTCCAGACCACAAAGGCACCCAGCACTGCGCCGCGGTTGTTGCCCGAGCCGCCGACGATCAGCATGGCCCACAATTGGAAGGTCAAGATCGGCAGAAAGTCCTCCGGCGCGATGTAGCCGACAAAGTGTGCATACACCGCGCCACCCAGGCCCATCAGCATGCTGCCAATCACGAAACTCTGCAGCCGGAACACGAAAGGGCGCTTGCCCAGTGAGGCGGCGGCGGCTTCGTCCTCGCGGATTGCACGCAGTACCCGGCCCCATGGGCTGCGCACCAGTTGCTCAAGCGCCAGGTAGACGATGGCCAGAAGGCCCAGCGCGAGTGCCAGGTAGCCCAGGGTCCAGGGCAAGCCGGTGCCGAGCCAGGATTGCAGCGGCTTGGGGATGAACTGCACACCGAAGGGGCCGCCGGTCAGTGCTGTGGCGTTGTTGGCCACGAGTTGGATCGTCACGGCCACGCCGAAGGTGGTGATGGCCAGATAGTCGTGCCGCAGGCGCAGCGCGATCGCGCCGACCACCAGCCCGGCCAGGCCGGACACGCCCATCGCACCGATCCAGCCCACGGCCACCGGCAAGCCCAGCCCGCCCAGTCGGCCGGCGACTTCAGGCGTTGTGAGCAAAGCCGATGTGTAAGCCCCCAAGGCGACAAAGCCGGCCACGCCCACGTTGAAGAGGCCAGTGAATCCCCACTGCAGGTTGAGCCCGAGCACCACTATCGCAAAGCTGCTGGCAAACACCAGGAAAAAACTCGCGTAGGACACCCAGCCGATCAGGTCTGGCATCAGTGTTTCTCCGGGAACAGGCCGGTGGGTCGCACCATCAGGATCAGAATCAGCACGGCAAACGCCGCCGCCGCCCGGTACTCGGCACCCACGATGGAGACAGACGCGCTTTCTGCCAGGCCGACGATGAATCCGCCCAGCACCGCACCCCATACGGAGCCGATGCCGCCAAGAATCACCGCTGCGAACAAGGGCAGCAGCAGGTCGACACCCAGCGTCGGGCGCAGTTGAACCGTGATGCCGGCGAACACGCCTGCCACCGCCGCCAACATGCCGCCAATGATCCAGGTGGCCCGCAGCACCCGTTCAGGATCGATGCCGGCTACCCGGGCCAGGCTCGGGTTGATGGCGGTGGCGCGCATGGAGCGGCCCAGCGTGCTGTGACGCAGGAACAGGTGCAAGGCGGTGACCGTGGCGAGCGTCAACGCCAGCACGAACAGCTGGTCGGCCGTGACCCGAAGGCCTCCCCACACGCTGCGCGGCAGGATCGGAATGGCGATCTGCAGATTTTGCGAGTAGTACTGCGGCACGCCGCCGTACCAGAACAGCAGCAGGTTGCGCAGCGCCAGCGCCGCGCCGAAGCTGGCGATCACCAGAGTGATCGAGCCTTGGCTGCGCAGACGGCGAAAAAGCACGTGGTCGAGCATCAGCGCCAGCAAGGCGGTCAGCACGGTCGACACCAGCAACGCGCCAAGCAGCCCCCAACCGAAGGAAAACGGGCCCAGCGGCGTGGCGAGAAATTCTCGCGTGGCGGAGAACACCGCCAGCGCGCTAAGCGCCAGGTAACTGCCCCAGCCCAGCAGTTCGCCGTGGCTGAAGTTGGAAAAACGCACGATCGACAGGGTCAGGCTCAGGCCGATCGCACCCAGCGAGATTACTGACCCGATCACCAAGCCATCAGCCAGGATCTGCAGCATCAGTGCACCGCCCCGCTTGGCTGCCGGCCGGTGTGACGGCCCAGGTATAAGGCGGCCAGGCGCTCGTCGGCCAGCAGCTCCGCCGCCGGCGCGAACAGGCGTTCGCGGCCCTCGACCAGCACCGCCGCACGGTCGGCCAGCGCCAGCGCGGCCTTGACGTTCTGCTCCACCAGCAGCACCGTGACGCCGCTGGCCCTGACCTCCCTGAGCTTGTCGAACACCAGCCCTACCAGCTTGGGGCTCAGCCCTGCGGAGGGCTCGTCTAGCACCAGCAACCGCGGCCGGGTGATCAGTGCGCGCGCCACGGCCAGCATCTGGCGCTGGCCGCCGGACAGCTGGCCGGCCGGCAGGGAGCGCTGGCGGGCGAGGTCGGGAAACATGGCGTACACCGGAGGCAGGCGTTCATCGCGGTCGGCCTTGACAATTGCTGCGGCCAGCTCGAGGTTTTCGGCGATGCTCAGGTTAACAAACACGTTTTCGGTCTGGGGCACAAACGCCAAGCCCTGGAACACCATGCGGTGCGCAGCCAGCCGGGTGATGTCCTGCCCGAACAGCAGCGTGCGCCCGCTACTCACTGGCACCAGTCCGACCACTGCTTTAACCAGCGTCGATTTTCCGGCCCCGTTGGGGCCCAGGATGGCCACAATCTCGCCGGCCTGCACCGTCAGGCAGGCACCACGCACAATCGGCAGGCCGGGTTCGTAACCCGCCTCCAAAGTTTCCACCACCAGCGCGGGGTGTTTTGAAGTGTCGGGCTGCGGCATCAGGCGGTTCCCAGGTAGGCTTCGACCACACGCGGGTCGGCCAGTACGGTGTCGGCATCGCCACTCACCAGCAGTTCACCTTGCGCCATCACCATCACTGGTCGGCATAGGGATGCCACCAGATCCATGTTGTGCTCAATGATCAGGAAGGTGGTGCCCTGCGCGTTGAGCGCGGTAATCTTGTCGACGATCTGGTCTAGCAGTGCCGGATTTACACCGGCACCAGGCTCGTCCAGCAGCACTAATTTGGGCCGGGCCACCATCACCCGCGCCAGTTCGAGCAGCTTGCGCTGGCCGCCCGACAGCACCCGGGCCGGTTTTTGCTCCAAGTCCGACAGACCCACAAAAGACAACCAGTGCCGTGCGGCTTCGCGCGTGTCGCGCTCCTGGCGGGCCACTGCGTCCATGCGCAGCCAGTTGGCCCAGAAGCGCTCGCCAATTTGGTTTGTCGGGGCCAGCATCACGTTTTCCAGTACCGACATTTCCGGAAACGGCCGCGGGATCTGAAAGGTGCGTGCCAGTCCGCTGGCAAAAATCTTGGCTGGCGACGCACCGGCGATCGGCACGCCGTCGAGCCATATTTGGCCCGTGGTGGGTCGCATAAAGCCGGCCAGGCAATTGAACAGCGTTGTCTTGCCGGCACCATTGGGGCCGATCAGCCCACAGATCGCGCCACTGGTCAGTGAAAACGACACCTTGTGCACTGCCCGGTAGCCCCCGAAATGCCTCGACAAGTTGCTGACCTGCAGCAAGGCGCTCGGGAGTATGGACACGGCGTGGGTTTGATTTTCCGGCATTCTGGGTATTGATTGTGCATTGGAAGCAGCTCGGACCGAAAACCCGCTCGTTCGTTGTTAAACTGTTTTTTATGAATGACGACGCGTTTGAGCTCTACGACCTGCGCGTGGAGGTGGTGGCCCCAGAGGGCGCTCGCATTTTTTGCAATGCGAGGGTTGGTGACTGGTTCGAGGTGCGCGGTGAGATGCTGCATTTCCCGCCGGGGCAGGGCTTTTCGCTCTACTCGCTTGCCGCGCTGTTGCCGCTGCTTCCAGCCAAGCAACGTGCCACCGACCCGAATGACTGGATGAGTACGGACGCTGAAGTGGCCTGCCCAGACCCGAATTGCCCGACGCGTTTTCGCATCACGCGGCTCGGCAAAAGGGTGTTCCGCCACGGCGACACAACGGCAGAGCCGCTGCCTGCTTCAGCATGAGCGTGTCGGGCCGCCCCCATGACGAATATCGCAACGCGCGACACGCAGGTGCATCAGTGACCAGCATCGTGCCAACTGTGGAACTGGCACCTGGTTACCGCATTCCACGCATCATCCGCGGCGGCTGGCAATTGTCTGGCGATCATGGCGCAGTTGACCGCGAGCGTGCCCTGTCCGACATGACGACATTCATCCATACCGGCCTCAACACCATGGACTGCGCCGACATTTACACCGGTGTCGAGGACATGTACGGCGAATTTAACGCGCGTCGCGCGGGGCAGGGGTTGGACGGCCTGCAGGTACACACCAAGTTCGTGCCGGACTATGGCGATCTGGCCTGTGTGGATGCAGCATATGTGCGGCGCATCGTCACCCGCTCACTCCGGCGCCTGCGCACCGAGCGGCTTGATCTGGTGCAGTTCCACTGGTGGGACTACCAAGTTGCGGGCTGGGTAGAGGCGGCGCAAACCTTGGAGGCGCTGCGCAAGGAAGGCCTGATTGCCAACATCGGCGGCACCAATTTTGACAGCCGGCACACCGCGGTGATGCTGGATGCCGGGGTGCCGTTGGTCAGCATGCAGGTGCAGTATTCGCTGCTCGACCGGCGTGCGCAGGCCGGCCTGGCTGAGCTGTGCTCGCAACGGGGCATGCACCTGCTGTGTTACGGCACCCTAGCCGGGGGGTTTTTTTCCGAGCGCTGGCTCGGACAGGATGAACCGCTCAGTGGCATCACCAATCGCTCGCTGGTCAAGTACAAGCTGGTGATCGACGAGTTCGGCGGCTGGGTCGCGTTTCAGGCGCTGCTGCGCGCGCTCAAGGACATCGGCGAGCGGCACGGGGTGTCGATTGCAACTGTGGCCACGCGCTGGGTGCTGGAACAACCGGCGGTGGCCGCGGCGATCGTAGGGGC
>CAMATS010000217.1 GCA_945861195.1 Rhodoferax sp. OV413 | reverse complement strand
GAAGCTGCGCGGGCCAAGTCACAAACCAGTGGTGTGCCGGTGCAGTGGCGCGCTACCGAAACGGGTTTCGAGTTTTCCGGGCTGCCTGCTGCGGCGCTGCCGCGGGGCTGGCTAGACCCAGACACCGCCGTGGCGCCAGGAGCGAGCTTGCTGCTTGGGCCAGAGCCCATCATCGGGGCGCAATCGCTCACGCTGATCTCGCGTAGCCAAGTTGGTAAAACTGTTCGCATCGGCAGCGATGGTTTACGGCCTTTTGCCTTGTCTGCGGCCTTGCCCGGAGCACCGCCTTGAGCGATTCCTGCCGGCCCGGCCCGGCCCCTGCACCGGGCCGCCGGGCCGCTGGGGGGCGTGGGTTTACTTTGGTGGAAGTACTGGTGGCTCTGGGTATTGTGGCTATTGCGCTGACCGCCGGTCTGCAGGCCACGGCCGCTCTGACGCGCAATGCGCAGCGGCAGATCGACAACACACTGGCGCAGTTGTGCGCTGAAAACGCGCTGGTCAAAGTTCGCCTGGGCCAACAACTCCCCAGTGTCGGCGACACCGAAATAAGCTGCGAGCAGGGCAACCGCTCCTACCGGGTCAACCTGGCCGTGCGGCCTACGCCCAACCCAAACTTTCGTCGGGTTGAGGCCCGCGTGCTGGCCGCCGAAACACCGGTGCTCAGCCTGTTCACTTTGGTCGGGCGGATTTGATGCGGCGCCCACTGGCCAGCGGTTTTACGCTCCTTGAGTTGCTGGTGGCGCTGAGCCTGATGGCCTTGATGGCCGCGCTGGCCTGGCGCGGTCTTGACGGCATGTCGCGTGCCCAAAGCCAGATGCGCGAGCAGTCTGACGAGGTGCTGGCGCTGCAAGGTGGGCTGGGCCAGTGGGCGGCCGACCTCGACAGCCTGGCGCTGCAGCCCGGCCACAGCAGCCTGGATTGGGATGGCCGCGCCCTGCGGCTGCTGCGACGCGACCCGACCGAGCCAGCCCGGGGCCTGCGCGTGGTTGCCTGGAGCCGCCGCGGCACGGCCAGCGACGGCGCCTGGCTGCGCTGGCAGTCGCCTGCGCTGCGCACCCAGGGCGAGTTGCAAATGGCCTGGCAGGCAGCGGCGCTGTGGGCCCAAAACCCCAGCGCCGAGGAGCGCCGGCAAGAGGTGCGCATTGCAGCACTGGCGGGCTGGCAAATCTTTTTTTACCGGGGCGGCGCCTGGGCCAATCCGCTCTCCAGCGACGGCACGGCCACACCCGGCCCGGCCGCCAGCGCCAGCACGCCTGCGATCCCGGCGCTCCCAGACGGCGTACGTTTGGTGCTGGAACTGCCCAGTGGGCGGGCGATCAGCGGCACGCTCACCCGCGACTGGGTGCAGCCCACACTAGGCGGGCGGCCATGAGACGCCGCGCTGCTGGCCAACGCCAACACGGCGCCGCCATTTTGACCGCCATGCTGACCGTGGTGCTGGTGGCCACGCTCACCGCCACTGCCCTGTGGCAGCAGTGGCGCGGCGTCGAGATCGAGGCGGCCCAGCGCACGCGGCTGCAGTCGGCCTGGGTGCTCAACGGCGCACTCGACTGGGCCCGGTTGATCCTGCGTGAAGACGGCCGCAAAGGCGGTGCCGACCACCTGGCCGAGCCCTGGGCGGTACCGCTGGAGCAGGCCCGGCTGTCAACGTTTTTAGCCGCCGACCGCAGCGACACCCTGGCCGCTGAGGCGGCCCAGTCGGCATTTTTATCGGGGCGCATCACAGACCTGCAGTCGCGCCTGAATGTGAGCAACCTGGTGCAGAGTGGCCAGGTTCATGCGCCCAGCCTGCTCGCCTTCACCCGGCTGTTTGACCTGCTCGGCTTACCCAAACGTGAGTTGAGCGCATTGGTGGCAAACCTGCAACTCGCGCAGGGCGACAGCACCGGGCGCTCACCGGCGTTTACCCCAAACGCCCTGCTTTGGCCGCAGGAGCTGGCACAACTGGCCTGGTACGGCCTGTCACCACGCAGCCTGGCACTGTTGCAAGACTTTGTCACCCTGCTGCCGGGCAGCACGCCAGTCAACCTGAACACCGCGCCAGTTGAGGTGGTTTACGCGTGTTTGGAGGCTTTCGAGCTGGCCGACGCCCACCGCCTGGTGGCCGCGCGCACAGCAGCCCACTTGACAAGCCTTGATGATGTGGCCAAAACCAAGGGTAGCGGCCTGTTAAAGCTCGATTTAGCCCAGCACAGCGTGGCTTCACGGTTCTTTGAGGTTAGGGGCCGACTGCAGATCGAGCAGGACATTGTGGAGGAGTATTCCTTGGTGCAGCGCGAGGCAGCAGAAGTGCGCACCCTGTGGCGCCGCCGCGGTAGTTTGCCCCCCATGGCCAACCTACAATGAGTTGCTAGTTTTTTGACCATGAGCACCCTCGTTATCACCCTGCCCGATATGCCCGCCGCTGCGGCGCAGGAGCTGGACTATGTGCTTACATTTGACGGCGCCCATGTTGCCAATGCCGGACAGGTACCCCTGGCGCTGCTGCCTGGCGCCGGCGAGGTGGTGGCGCTGGTGCCGCTGCGGCGGCTGTCTTGGCAGCAGATTGAGCTGCCACGGGGCAGCCTGGGGCGCGGTTTTTTTGGTGACGGCGGCGCAACGCGCTTGCGCGCGGTGCTCGAAGGTGCGCTCGAAGATCGCCTGCTTGACGACACCGCCGAGCTGCACTTCGCCATCGAGCCTGGCGCCCAGGATGGCGCGCCGCTGTGGGTGGCGGTGTGTGAGCGGGCCTGGCTCAAGGCAGCGGTTGGCCTGCTGGAGCAGGCCGGGCGGCCGGTGAGCCGCATCCTGCCCGAATTTGCGCCTGAGGCCGCACGCGAGCTCCCCGACACCCTGTGGGTGCTGGGCGAGCCGCAAGACGCCCGCCTGGTGGCGCTGACCCACAACAGTGTCGCAAGCTGGCCTTTGTCGGCCGCCGCCCTGGCGCAAATCAATTGGCCCGCTGAGCAGCCGGTGGTGGCAGAGCCTGCAGTAGCCGCCCTGGCCGAGCAGCTTTGCCAGCGCTCTGTGACCATTGAGCAGGGCTCGCTGCGCCGCCTGCGGGCAGCTCAGTCGGCCTGGGATTTAGCCCAGTTTGACCTCGCCAACTCCAGTGGCACCAGAAGCTGGAAACGCGCCAGCGACAGTGCTCTGCGCTTGCTGCGCGCCCCGCGCTGGCGCCCCATGCGACTCGCTCTGCTTGCCGCAGCGCTGGTCAACTTGATTGGTCTCAACAGCTGGGCCTGGCAAGAGCGCTCGGCCTGGCGGGCGCAGCGCCAGGCCATTGATGCGGTGCTGACCAGCACCTTTCCCGAAGTACGGGTGGTGGTCGACGCGCCGCTGCAAATGGCCCGGGAACTCGCGGCGCTGCAACGCGCTGCAGGGCAAGCCTCTGGCCGCGACCTCGAAGCCATGCTGGGGGCCTTTGCAGCGCTCGCCCCAGCTGCGGCGCTGCCCGATGCGATTGATTTTTCAGGCGCAGAGCTGCGCCTCAAAGGCTTGCAAATGCAGCCGGCCGAGTTGTCTGCGCTGGCGCTGGCGCTGCGCCCGCAAGGCTATCTGGCAACGCCTGAGGCCGGCGGTGGCCTGCTGATTCGCCCAGGGGCCGAACGATGAGCGGGCCGGCGGCACCCCTGCGGGCCCTGTGGCAACAGGCCAGCCAGCGCGAACAACTCGGCCTGTCGGCTGCGGCTGCTCTGCTGCTGCTGGCCCTGCTCTGGTGGATAGCGCTGGCGCCGGCGCTCGCCACCCTGCGCCAGGCAGAACAACAGCGCCAGTTGCTCGAGCCGCAACTCCAGCAAATGCTGGCCATGCAGGCCCAAGCCAAGGCCCTGCAGGCCCAGCCCAGGTTGGCAGCAGACGAAGCCCGCCGCCTGCTCGATGCTTCGGCCAAGCCACTGGCACCCGCGCTGCAACTCAGCGTGGCGGGCGACCGGGTGACGGTCACGCTCAAGGGCCTCACGGCTGATGCCTTGGCCCAGTGGCTGGCCCAGGTTCGGCAAAATCTGCGGGTGCTGCCCGCCGAGGCCAGGCTGCGCCGAAATGCGGCGGGCCTGTGGGATGGCAGCTTGGTGCTGCAACTCGCCGCGCCCTGAGTTGGCGTCATTGTTGTTGGTCCGCTCATTGCCATGCCCCGCGCATCTGCCACCCCTTCTGCCACCGCCCCCTGGGGCTGGGCATTCTCAGGCGCAGTGTGCGGCCTGCTGCTGGTGCTTTTGTGGCAGGCTCCCGGGCAGTGGCTGACTTCGGCCTTGCAACAGGCCACACAGGGTCGCTTGCAGTTTCACCAAACCCGCGGCAGCCTGTGGCAGGGCTCGGCCCAGGTCAGCCTGGCCGGCGGCTTTGGCAGCCAGGATGCAGCGCTTTTGCCGGGCCGTTTGAGTTGGCGGCTGCACTTGTCGGGACTCAGCTTGCAAGCCGACCTGCTGGCCGATTGCTGCATGCAGCAACCCTGGCGTTTGAGCCTGTCGCCAGGTTGGGGCAGCCTGCACCTGAGCCTGGCAGACAACCGCGCCCAGTGGCCTGCCGCAGTGCTTGCCGGGCTGGGTACGCCCTGGAACACCGTGCAAGCGCAAGGTCAGCTGAGCCTGTCCAGCCAAGGCCTGGAGGCCGAGTGGTCAGCCGGCCGCTTGCGCCTGAGTGGGCGTGCGCAACTCGACGCACTGCACATGTCCTCGCGTTTGTCCACGCTCAAACCCATGGGCAGTTACCGCGTGTCGATACAGGGCGGCAGCGCCATCGGCCTGACTCTCGAAACACTCGATGGCAGCCTACAATTAAGCGGCACCGGCCAATGGGTTGGCGGGCGACTGCGCTTTGAGGGGGTTGCCAGTGCCACACCGGAGCGCCAAGAGGCGCTGGCCAATCTCCTGAACATCCTGGGCCAGCGCGATGGCCAGCGCTCCATCATCAAAGTGGGCTGAACCTCTATGACATCCTCAGACTCT
>CAMATS010000216.1 GCA_945861195.1 Rhodoferax sp. OV413 | reverse complement strand
ACCAGGAGTCCTACGACTACTACCCGCAAAAATGGGTTAGCCCCTACATCGACCGGCGGCGCGAAAACGGCTGGGGTTTGTACGGACTGCTTGGCATTGGCAAAGCTGACAAAGACAAAATGCACGCGCAGCATCAGCGCAACTACCGGTTTTTTGATGCGCCGGTTGGCCTGATGTTCACCGTCGATCGGGTGATGGGCCAAGGCTCGCTGGTGGACTACGGCATGTTTTTGCAAAGCCTGATGCTGGCTGCCCGTGGTCGGGGCCTGCATACCTGCCCGCAGGCTGCCTGGAATGGTTTTTCAAAAATAATTCTGCCCCATATTGGTGCTGGGGCCGATGAAATGCTGGTCTGCGGTATGGCTCTCGGCTATGCAGACGAGACCGCCGTGGTGAACCGCTTCGAAACGCCCCGGGTGCCCGTGGCAGCTTTCACGCAATGGCTGGCATGACCATGGGTGCTCTCCGATGATCATTGCCAGTTTGCTCGATACAGACTTGTACAAGTTCACCATGATGCAGGTGGTGTTGCACCAGTTTCCGGGTGCTCAGGTCGAGTATCGTTTCAAGTGCCGTAACCTCGATATCGATCCTCAAAGCGGCCGTGCTGGTCGACAGTTGGCGGCTCATGTGTCTGAGATTCGTGACGAAATTCGTCATTTGTGCAGCTTGCATTTCCAGGATGCCGAACTGGCCTACCTGCGGTCTATGCGTTTTATCAAGAGCGATTTCGTTGATTTTCTGGGGCTGTTCAAGCTCAATGAACAGTGCGTGACGGTGTCGGCGCTGCCATCTGGCGACATCGATATCGTGATCAAGGGCCCTTGGCTGCATACTATTTTGTTCGAAATCCCGGTGCTGGCGATCGTCAACGAAGTTTTTTTTCGCAACACCCAACGCCTGCCTGATTTGCTCGAGGGACGGCGTCGGCTCGATGTGAAGATCGGCCAGTTGCAGGCCGAGGGCTTGAGCGACCTGAAGATCGCCGATTACGGCACCCGCCGGCGCTTTTCCAAGGCCTGGCACGAAGAAGTGCTGCGGGTCCTCGCTGCACGCTTGGGCAGCGGCCAGAGCAGCGGCGAAATGTCTGTCGGTCGCGGGCAATTGGCGGGAACCAGCAATGTGCTTTACGCCATGAAGCTCGGCCTGGTACCGCTAGGCACCATGGCCCATGAGTACCTGCAGGCCTGTCAGGCGCTGGGGCCGAGGCTGCGCGACAGCCAAACCTATGCCTTTGAGTCCTGGGCCAAAGAGTACCGGGGCGACCTGGGTATTGCGCTGAGCGATGTTTACGGCATGGGGGCATTTCTGCGTGATTTTGACCCCTATTTTTGCAAGCTTTTTGATGGTGCCCGCCATGACAGCGGCGACCCTTTCGAATGGGGCGAAAAAATGCTGGCCCACTACATTCGAAATCGGGTCGATCCTCGGACCAAGATCCTGATCTTCAGTGACGGCCTCACCGTCACCCGCACCATCGAGCTCTACCAGCGCTTCAAGGGGCGCTGCCAACTCGCCTTCGGGATAGGTACCCACCTGACGAATGACCTCGGCTACGAACCGCTTCAAATCGTCATCAAGATGGTCCGCTGCAATGGTCAGCCGGTGGCAAAGCTTTCCGACACACCAAGCAAAAATATGTGCGATGACGAGAAATACCTGGCCTACTTGCGTCAGGTGTTTGACATCGAGCAAGCGCCCTGAGCCTTGGCTCGAAGGGCATTTTTTACACTTTCAAGGAGAATGTTTCTGTGTTAACCGCGATTGTGATCATCTTCGTCTTGGCCTACGCGGCCATTGCCCTCGAGCACCCCTTGAAAATCAACAAATCGGCCTCGGCTCTGATTGGGGCGGGCCTGCTGTGGACTGTGTATGCCATGGCCTCGGCGGATGCGGCGCTCGTGAGCACCGAACTCGGCGAGTCCTTGATGGGGACGGCTCAAATTGTTTTCTTCCTGATTGGCGCTATGACCATCGTGGAGGTGGTGGATGCGCACAACGGCTTTGAGGTCATCACCTCCCGGATTCGCACCACACAGCTCTCCAGCCTGATGTGGCTTGTGGGTTTTGTCACTTTTTTTCTCAGCTCGATTCTGGACAACCTCACCACGACCATCGTGATGGTCTCACTGATGAAAAAATTACTTGATCGGCGTGAAGATCGCTTGTTTTTCGCCGGCATCATCATCATTGCTGCCAATGCGGGCGGTGCCTGGACGCCGATTGGAGATGTCACGACCACTATGCTGTGGATTGGCGGCCAGGTGACCACGATGGCCATCATCCAAGGGGTTTTCATTGCCTCTATGGTGAACATGCTGGTGCCACTGTGTGTGATTGCCTGGGTCTTGCGGGGTAAACCGGTGGTTCCCCCTGCACGGGTGCAGAGTGCAAGCGACACGGCGCCGACTACCTCCTTCGAGCGCAACACCATGTTCCTGCTGGGTCTGGGCGTTTTGATAGCCGTGCCAGTGTTCAAAACCATCACCCACTTGCCGCCTTACATGGGTATTTTGATGGGCCTTGGGTTGCTGTGGCTGGTAAGTGACCTGCTTCACCGCAACAAACAGGACGATGACAAACAGCACCTGACGCTGGGCCACGCCCTGTCGCGAATCGACATGGGCTCCATCACTTTTTTCATCGGAATTTTGCTGGCGGTGGCAACCCTTGAGCACACCCATATTTTGAAAACCATAGCCCTTTGGCTAGATGAGCATGTGGGTCGGCAAGACCTGATCGTGATGCTGATTGGCCTGGTCAGTGCGGTGGTCGACAACGTGCCGTTGGTGGCAGCATCAATGGGCATGTACAGCTTGACCCAGTACCCCCCTGACAGTTTTTTGTGGGAGTTCATGGCCTACTGCGCGGGCACGGGTGGCTCTATCCTGATCATTGGTTCAGCGGCAGGTGTCGCGGCGATGGGATTAGAAAAAATTGACTTCATTTGGTACATGAAAAAAATCAGTCTGTACGCCCTGCTGGGCTATTTTGCCGGGGCGTTTTGCTACATCGTGCAGTTCAACTTGACACATTGAGCCATGCAAGCCAAGCCCCGAGTCCTGGTTGCGCGTGCGGTTTTCCCTGAGGTTATCGCACGCCTGTCGCAACATCTTGAGGTCTATGCCAACCAGACGGACGAAGTTTGGTCCAAGGCCATGCTGACTCAGCGTCTGGCTGGCATGCAGGGCGTTTTCACGACTGGGGGAGATTCGATTGACCAGCAGGTTTTGGCCGCCTGTCCGGCACTCAAAATCTGCGCCAACATGGCGGTTGGCTACAACAATTTTGACCTGGCAGCCATGACAGCGGCCGGCGTTCTCGCCACTAACGCGCCTGATGTGCTGACCGAAACCACCGCCGACTTTGGTTTTGCGCTGTTGATGGCGACCGCACGACGCATCACCGAAAGCGAGCATTACCTGCGTGCTGGTCTGTGGACCAAATGGAGCTACGACCTGTTTGCTGGTGCCGACATCCATGGCGCCACACTGGGCATTCTGGGCATGGGGCGTATCGGCCAGGGCATCGCGCGGCGCGGTGCCCATGGTTTTGGCATGCAGGTGATCTACCACAACCGCTCTCAACTCGCCCCCGAGGTCGAAGCCGAACTGCGGGCCTGCTATGTCAGCAAGGCCGAACTACTCAAGAGGGCTGACCACTTGGTGTTGGTGCTTCCCTATTCGGCGGCCTCCCACCATGCCATTGGTGCGCCTGAACTGGCCTTGATGAAACCCAGCGCAACACTGATTAACCTAGCCCGCGGTGGCATCGTGGATGATGCAGCGCTGGCTCAGGCCCTACAAATCAAAACTATTGCAGCCGCCGGGCTCGACGTGTTTGAGGGCGAACCGGCGCTTCACCCCAATCTTTTGAAAATACCCAACGTGGTCTTGACGCCGCATATTGCCAGCGCCAGCATCCCCACGCGGCTGGCCATGGCCAACTTGGCGGCAGACAACCTGCTTGCTTTTTTTACCGGGAAAGCGCCGCTAACCCCACTCAATCCTGAAGTCCTGCAAGGCGCCGGACAGTCCGCCGCTGCGCCGGACTGACCGCAGGTTTAACAAGGGCTCGCATGTCGGACTGGTTGTTGTGGTTGGTGCCGGCATCGAGCCTGATCACTGTCTGCCTGTTGCTCATTGTGCTCAGGCAGGCACTGCGCGAGCGCTCGGCAGACGAGCCGCAAAAACTTTCGCATGCTCTGGTTGCCCTGACTACGGCTGTGGAGCGCATCGAGCGGGAGCTGCGCAGTGAAGTGCAGACCAGCGCCCGCGACAGCCGTGCCGAGTTGATGCAGAGTTTGGCGATCTTTCAACAAGCCTTACTGGGTCAGTCTGGTGATGTGGCGCGCACCCAAAATGAGCAGATCGATTCTTTCCGGGTCCAACTCGGGGCCACGCAGCAACAGCAGGCGGCCTCGCTGGTGCTGGCGCGCGACGCGCAGGACATGGCGCTCAAGCGCTTTGCCGAGGGCCTGAACGAGCAGCTGCGCCAGGTCGCCGAGGGCAGCGAACGCAAGCTCGGTGAGGTGCGTCTGGTGGTCGAGCAGCGCCTCACGGCCTTGCAGGATGGCAACGAGAAAAAGCTGGACCAGATGCGGGCCACTGTCGATGAAAAGCTGCAGACCACGCTGGAGGCCCGCCTGGGTGAAAGCTTCAAGCTGGTGGCTGAGCGCCTGGAGCAGGTGCACAAGGGCTTGGGCGAGATGCAAACACTGGCCGCGGGCGTGGGCGACCTCAAACACCTGCTCACCAACGTCAAGACCCGTGGTATTTTTGGCGAAGCCCAGCTGGCCGGGCTGCTGGAGCAGGTGTTTGTGGTGGACCAATACGCGGCGCAGGTGGCGACCCGGCCCGGCAGCAAGAATATGGTTGACTTCGCCATCAAGCTTCCTGGCAAATCAGAGCAGGGCCAACCCCTGTGGCTGCCAAT
>CAMATS010000215.1 GCA_945861195.1 Rhodoferax sp. OV413 | reverse complement strand
TGATGCTCCCACTGAAAAATAGACTGTGTTGACTTGGTTTGAGAATAACCCGCTTTCAGGGAGCTCGCAGCGGCTGAGTGGCAAAATCACCATAAAAGACGGAGCTCCATCTTTGACACACGCCAGCAGGCGCTGACGTGTTTTACCTGCCGGTGATATGTGTTGTCAGACACCGGTGTTTGAGTCCTGCCTGAGCAGAATAAGCTTGATTGAGCTGGAGCAAGATCCCACCATGAGTGAATTTCTACGAAACGATGGCCGCGCGGCTGATCAATTGCGTACGGTGCGGATCACGCGCGGCTACACCATGCATGCCGAGGGCTCGGTGCTGATCGAGTTTGGCGACACCAAGGTGCTGTGTACCGCCTCTGTCGAAGAAAAAGTGCCCGGCCACAAAAAAGGCAGTGGCGAGGGCTGGGTGACCGCCGAATACGGCATGCTGCCTCGCGCCACCCACACCCGAAGCGACCGCGAGGCCGCGCGCGGCAAGCAAAGCGGGCGTACCCAGGAAATCCAGCGCCTGATCGGGCGCTCGTTGCGCGCCGTGTTTGACCTGACGCTACTGGGCGAGCGCACCATCCACCTCGATTGCGATGTGCTGCAGGCCGATGGTGGCACCCGCACCGCCGCCATCACCGGCGCTTTTGTAGCGGCGCAGGACGCTGTCAACCATTTGCTGGCGCAGGGCAAGCTCACGCAGTCACCGATCCGCGACCATGTGGCGGCGATTTCGGTTGGCATCGTGCAGGGTCGGCCGCTGCTGGACCTGGAGTACACCGAGGACTCGGCCTGCGACACCGACATGAATGTGGTGATGACTGGAGCCGGCCATTTTGTTGAGGTGCAGGGTACGGCCGAGGGGGCGGCTTTCACCCGGCTGCAAATGGACGCTCTGCTGGCCTTGGCCGAAACCGGCTGCAGTAGCTTGATTGGCCTGCAAAAAAATGCTTTGAAGTCTGGGCCAGCCCAGCCCAATACCAGCCTCAACCAGGCTTGATGCAGGCGGCGATGAAAATAGTTTTGGCGTCTAACAACGCTGGCAAGCTCAATGAGCTGCGGACCCTGCTGGCGCCTCTGGGTTATGAGCTGGTCACCCAGAGCGCTCTTGGCATTGAGCCTGCAGATGAACCCTTCGGTACTTTTGTGGAAAATGCGCTGGCCAAGGCCCGCCACGCGGCTCATCACAGTGGACTGCCGGCACTGGCAGACGATGCCGGCCTGTGCGTCGACGCCTTTGGCGGCCTGCCCGGCGTGCAGACCGCAGATTACGCTTGCCAATTCGGCTATGCCAAGGGCGATGACAACAATGTGCTGGCCCTGCTGGCACAGATGCAACATATCGAGCAGCGTGGTGCCGCCCTGGTGAGTACCCTGGTCGCGCTACGCTCAGCGCAAGACCCCGAGCCACTCATCGCGGTGGGGCGGGCTGTTGGCGAGATCAGCCGTGCGCCCTGCGGTGACAAGGGCTTTGGTTTCGATCCGGTGATGTTCATTCCCCGGTTCGGCAAAACCTTTGCCGAACTGCCAGAGGCGACCAAGAATGCGCACAGCCACCGCGGGCAGGCGGCTCGTGCCATGGTGGCGCTGATGCGCGAGCGTTGGCACAGCGCTGTATGAACACCTGCAGATGAAGCGCGCGGCATGATACCCATCCTGCCAACGCTGCCGCAGAGCGAGGCGGGCGCCCCGGTGCACGATGTTTTGCACTATATGCGCCCCGGTACGCTGCAGCTCGCAGCGCTGCCCCCGCTGTCGCTGTATGTACACCTGCCATGGTGCATCCACAAATGTCCTTACTGTGATTTCAACTCTCATGAAATGCGCACGGCCGATCTGCCAGAGCAGCGTTATCTGGATGCTTTGATGGCCGATCTCGAGGCAGCGTTGCCGCTGGTATGGGGCCGCACGGTGCACAGCGTGTTCATTGGCGGAGGCACGCCCAGCCTGTTTTCGCCCGCCGCCATCGACCAATTGCTAGGCGGCATCCGGGCCCGTCTGCGGCTAGAGGCCGACTGCGAGATCACGCTCGAGGCTAACCCCGGTAGCTTCGAGACCGACCGTTTTCGGGCGTTTCGTGCAGCTGGCGTGACCCGGCTGTCACTTGGCGTACAGAGTTTTCACGATGGTTTTTTGACTGCGCTGGGGCGGGTGCATAACCGGGCGCAGGCCTTGGCAGCAGCGCAGGAGGCGGCGCAGACCTTTGATACTTTTAATCTTGACATCATGTACGGTCTGCCCGGCCAAACCCTGGCCGATTTGTCAGCAGACCTGAGTACCGCACTCTCGCTTTCGCCGCCGCACATCTCGGTCTACCACCTCACGGTCGAGCCCAACACACGGTTTGCCAAATACCCGCCCGTGCTGCCTGATGAGGACAGCGCCAGCGACATGCTCGACCTGATCACCGATACAGCGGGGGCGGCCGGCCTTCAGCGCTACGAGGTATCTGCCTACGCACGGGACGGGCACCGGTGCTGGCACAACCTCAATTACTGGCAGTTTGGCGACTACCTCGGCCTTGGCGCGGGTGCCCACAGCAAACTTAGTTTTGCCCATCGGGTGGTGCGCCAGGTGCGGTTTCGTGAGCCGCAGCTCTTCATGCAGCGTGCGCTGGCCGGCCAAGGTGTGGCGCAGAGCCAAGAGGTCAGCCGGGCCGACCTGGCTTTTGAATTCATGCTCAACGCGCTGCGCCTGAAAGACGGCTTTGACCTGCAACTGTTCGCTGAGCGCACCGGGCTGGCCCTGAGCGCCGTTTCGCCCGCATTGGAGCAGGCTGAAAAGCGTGGCCTGCTCGAGCGCGACCTGTCACGGGTGCGCCCCAGCCTGCGCGGCTATGATTTTCTTAATGATCTGCAAGCGCTGTTTTTGCCACCGCCCAGCGCTTGAATCAGTCGGCCATGAAGCCGGAGGCCTTGATTGGCGGGCCCCACAGGGCTTTGTCATCGGCCAGACGGCGGGTCATCTCATCGGGCGAACTTGGGCTGATGGTCAGCCCCAGCTTGCCCAGGCGTTCGGCCACATCGGCCTGCCGCAGGGCTGCCTGCAAGGCGTTGTTGATTCGCCCGCTCACAGCGGGCGCCATGGCGGCTGGCCCAAACAGGGCAAACCAGGCGCTGGCATCGACCGCAATGCCTTGCTCCTGAAAGGTCGGCACTTCAGGAAACTGGGCCGCGCGTTGAGCGCTTGAGACGGCGAGCAGGCGCAACTTGCCCGCCCGGTGCTGCTCGGCAAATTCTGCTGGGGTGTCAAAGGCAATGGATATCTGCCCGCCCAGCAGGTTTTGCACCATGGGCGCACCCCCTTGAAAGGGCACATGGGTGAGCGTCAAATTAGCGTTTTTGGCTAACAACTCACCGAGGAAGTGCGGCATCGAACCTGCTGCTGGTGAGCCGTAGTTGGCTTTGTCGGGATTGGCGCGCAGCCAATCCACCAGTTCGCGCATGTTTTTAGCCGGCGTCGCTGGCCCTGCGGCCAGCGCCAGGGGAAAACTCACCACGCTACCCAGGGCGGTAAAGTCTTTTCCGGTGTCGTACTTGATGCTCTTGAACACCATGGGTTGCACAACCATCACCGCAAAGGGGGCAAGCATGAGGGTGTTGCCATCGGGCGCAGCATCCTTGACCGCTTGGGCCGCAATGCGGCCACCCGCGCCGGCACGGTTTTCAACCAGCACCGGAACGCCGAGTGTGTCTTTCATTTTGTCGGCCAAAACCCGTGCCGTGATATCCACCGAGCCGCCGGCTGGAAAGCCCAGCAGGATTTTGATCGGTTGGTTTTGTGCCAGCAGTGGCAGCGCCAGAGCGACGAGGCAGGCGGCGGCAAAGCTGCGCAGGGCGGGCTTGAGTTGCATGGTGTTTGTCTCCTGATTAGCGGGCTAGTCACTTTAACCGAGATTGTTCATTCGCACGGCAGGTGTGTGGCAAGGTGTGTGGCAAGGCAAATGGCAAGAGAAATAGCAAGGCGGTTTGGTCGCAACGCAAACCAAGCGATGCGCCGGCCAATGCCTGCTCCATTGGCCCGGTAGACTAGGGCATATCCCTTGCCGAGTACACCAGGCTCACAGTGGCCTCGTCGGGTACCGGCGGCAGGGCTGCATTCCAAGCCTCCCACTGAGCCCGCATGGTGGCCAGGCGCGTGGGTTGGTCGCCGGCTCGATTGGCGCGCTCGCGTTCATCTGCCGACAGGTCAAACAGGTAGTCATGGTCGTCCACGCGCAGGTATTTCCAGGCGCCATCGCGCAGGGCGCGCTGTTGTCGGTGTTTCATGCGCCAGTGCAGGGGGCGTGCGAATTCGAAACCAGGCTGCAGGAGCACTGGCAGCAGCGACACACCATCCAGCGGGTAATCAGGATGGGGCGCCACGCCTGCAGCGTCAAGCAGAGTGCTTGTCCAGTCCATCGTCATGCAGTGTTGCTGGCTGACCTGAGCAGCCCTGATCTGCCCGGGCCAGTGGGCGATCCAGGGGACCCGGATACCGCCCTCGGTCAAATCCATCTTGCCGCCCACCAGGGGCCAGTTGTCCGAAAACCGCTCGCCCCCGTTGTCGCTGGTAAACACCAGCAAAGTATTCTCCGCCAGGCCATGATCGCGCAGCGCCTGCATCACCTGACCGATGCCTTCGTCCATGTGGTGAATCATGCGCTGGTAGGTGTGAATATTCCCGCCATGCAGATGGACTATTTGCTTGCCGAGCGTGGCTGCCAGGGCTTGGTCTTCGCGGGTCTCCCAGGGCCAGTGTGGGGCGGTGTAATGCAAACTCAGCAGCATGGGCTGCCCCAGCCGCGCCAATGCTGCCTTACGGGCAATGTAGTCCACCGCATGGCTGGAGATCAGGTCGGTCAGATAGCCCTGGGCATGGTACTCCAAGTCGGCTAGGTAGAGATCGTGCTGCCCCGTCGAATTGCAGTGGGTGAAGTAGTCGACCCCGCCCGACATGGGCCCAAAAAA
>CAMATS010000214.1 GCA_945861195.1 Rhodoferax sp. OV413 | reverse complement strand
GAATCGCGAAAACTCGCCACCATCACGCTCAGCGCGACGGCCAGTGCCAAAGCCGCCACCACACCGCTGAGCGCCACCGCAGCACTGTCGCGCTGGCGCCGGGCCCGCTCCACTGCCAACAGCGGCAGCAGCCGACCCTGCAGCCCGAGGCTCAGCCAGTCGAGCAGCAGGCTGATCAGCCAGGGCAGGCTGCCTATGCCTCCAACCAGCAGCAGGGCCACCGCCAGGTAGGCTGCAACTGGTAGGCCAAAAATAGCAGGCGCCTGTGTCAGGGCCAGGCCGCCGAGCATTAGAGTCGGACCGAGCCAGCGCTGGCGCCGCTGCCCGCGGGCATCGCCCAGCCCTTTGAGTGTTTGGGCTGGCGGCAGTTGCTGCACTTGGCGCGCTGGCCACCAGCCGCCAGCCAGGGCAGCGGCCAGGCCCAGCAAGCCGTACAGCCCTGCGGCGCCAGCGCTCCACTGCAGCTGCGGCGCCACGCCAGTGAAGTAGCCGCCGCCCAAATCCCCGCCCAGCAGGCGCAGCGCCAGCATGGCCAAGGCGGTGCCAAGCGCCAGACCGGCACAGCTGCCCACCAGGCCCAGTGCCAGAGATTCCCACAGCACCAGCGCCATGCGCGCTTTGGCGCTCAGGCCCAGCACCGCCAGCAGTGCAAACTGCTGCGCCCGCTTGGCCACGCTGAGGGCCAGCACCGAGAACACCAGAAATGCGCCGGTGAACAGCGCCACCAGCGCCAGCACCGTGAGGTTGACGCGGTAGGCGCGCGAGAGTTGGCCCAGCCGCTCGGCGGCGTCGCCGGGCTCGCTCAGGCCCAGGCCGGCAGGCCAGCCCGGCGTGGCCTGCAGTTCGCGCACCAAGGCCCTGCGGTCGGTGCCCGGGCGCAGTCGCAGGTCAATGCGGCTGAGCTGGCCGGCACGGCCAAACAAATCTTGCGCAGCGCCGATGTCCATCACCGCCAGCGCTGCGCCGCCACCACCCAGACTGCCTGCCACGTTGACTGGCTGCAGGCGCTGGCCAGCTTGCAGCGCAACCCCAGTACTGCCCAGTACCTGCCGGGCGCTGGCGTTCAAAAAGACGGTGTTTGGTGCAAATATTGCCAGCCGGTCGGCTGAGGCATCGGGCAGCGGCAAGAGGTCGGGCGCGATGCGGGCCACATGAATTGCGTCTATGCCCACCACCCGCAGCGCCAGGCGGCTGGCACCGGCTCCCAGGGCCTGGGTATTCACTTCCAGCACGGGCGAGGCAACAGCCACTTGCGGGTGCCGGGCTACCAGGGGGTAGACCGCTTCGTCAAAGCTGCCTTGGGCGCTGCCCAGGCTCAGGTCGGGCTGGCCGCTGACCGAGCGGGTCGCCTGGGCAAACTCATCAAGGGCCGAGGCATTGATCAGGTGCACTGAAAACGCCAGTGCCACACCCAGCATCACTGCGACCACGGCAGCCGCGTTGCGCCAGGGGTGGTGGCGCAACTCTTGCCAGGAAAAGGTGCGCAGCAGCTCGAGCATGCTTAAAGCGTGCGACGCAGGGCCTCAAAAAAAAGTTCGGATTGGATGCGCTCGCCGGCGGTTTGGGCGCTCACGCGCTCAGCCAGGGCGGCATCACAGGGCACCAGTGGCCGGCCGCTGGATTGGGCCAGCACCTGCATCATGCAGGCCCGCTCCAAAAAATAAAGATCGTCGTAGGCATGGGAGATTTGGCCGGCGCAGACCACCACACCGTGGTTAGCCAAAAAGGCCACGTCAGCCCCCTGCATGGCGCGGGCGATACGTTCGCCTTCGCTGGCATCCAGCGCCAGGCCGTTGTAGTGGGGGTCGATCGCGACGCGGCCATGAAAACGCATCGAGTTTTGCGACAGCCGGGTGTCAAGTGCCCGGTCCTGGGTCAGGGTGAGCGCCGTGGCATAGGGCATGTGGGTGTGCATCACGCAGGTCTTGCCAGCCAGGCGGTGGATCGCTGAATGGATGTGCATGGCGGTTGACTCGACCGCATGGCGCCCGGCCAAGACTTGCCCCAGCGCATCGATCATCACAATGTCATCGGCCTGAATCTCTTGCCACAGCAGGCCGCGCGGGTTGAGCAAAAAGCGGCCTGAGCCATCGCTGAGCTCGACGCTGAAATGGTTGCAAATACCCTCGCCAAGGCCATGGTGGGCGGCAGCGCGCAGGGCCAGCGCCAGATCGGAGCGGGCCTGGCTGACCGCCGGGCTGAGGTAGTCGAGTTGGTTGTTGTTCATGGCGGATCCCGGTCGGTTTGTATGGCACAGCAGAAGGCGGCCAAATCCTAGCCCGCCCAAGCGCATTTCTTGAAGAATACCGCACCGGTGCTCCTGGCGGTCACGCCACACCCTTGGTCGGGCGCAGACCCTGGGCGCTGAGTTGCAGCACCCGGTCAGCCCGCTGGGCTGCCGCTTGAGAATGGGTCACGAGTACCAGCGCGGCCTGGTGTTCTCGGGTTTGTTCAAGCAGGGTGTCAAGCACCCGAGCGGCGGTGGCCGGGTCAAGGTTGCCGGTGGGCTCGTCGGCCAGCAACAGCGCCGGGCGGTGAATCAGCGCCCGCGCCATCGCCACCCGCTGCAGTTGGCCGCCACTGAGCTGTTGCGGCAGCCGCCCCCCCAGCCCTGCCAGGCCGACCGCACCCAGCATGGCTTGCACCCGGCGGTCGTCGCGTTGGCCGAGCAGCATCAAGGGCAGGGCCACGTTCTGCGCCACGTCCAAGTGCGGCAGCACGTGAAAGGCCTGAAACACAAAGCCGATGTGCTGACGCCGAAGTCGGGCCAATTGATCGTCAGAGAGCTGGCCCAAATCCAGGCCGTTGAAGTGCACCGTACCTTGGTCCCAGGTGTCAAGCCCAGCCAGGCAGTTCAGCAGGGTCGACTTGCCCACGCCCGACTCGCCCACAATGGCCACAAACTCGCCGCTTTGCACCTGCAATGAGACCTGGCTAAAAACAGCCAGATCGCCGTAGCGCTTGGCCAGGTCGATTACCTTGAGTTGCATGGCTGCTTGTTGGTTTGTGCAAAACCCCGGGCCAGCCGCAACACCTGCGCCAGTGCGTCGGGTGCGTCGCAGGCCACCACCTGTCGCTGCGGGCTGGCACGCAGCCAAGTGAGCTGCCGCTTGGCCAGCTGGCGGGTGGCAAAAATACCGCGTTCGCGCAGCTCGGTCAGGGGCGATTGGCCATCGAGTGCCGCCCAAACCTGCCGGTAGCCCACGCAGCGCATGGATGGCAGGTCTGGATGCAGGTCGCCGCGCGCGCGCAGGCACTGCACCTCGTCGATCAGGCCGTTGGTGAGCATGGCCTCAAAGCGCTGGGCAATCCGTTCGTGCAGCCAGGCCCGCTGCTCGGGTTCAAGCGCAATCAGCAGCCAATCAGGCGGCGCAGATGTTTGGCGTGCGTGCAGCGCCGACATGGGTTGTCCGGCAAGGCGGCAGACTTCCAGGGCCCTTTGTATGCGCTGCGAATCGGCCGGGTTGAGCCGGGCTGCGGTGGCTGGGTCAAGCCGCGCGAGTTCGGCGTGCAGCGCCGCCCAGCCCTGGGCTCGGGCCTGCGCCTCTAGTTCTGCACGCAGCGCCGGGTTGGCCTGAGGCAGGTCGTCCAGGCCCTGGCTCAGGGCCTTGAGGTAGAGCATGGTGCCACCCACCAACAGCGCCAGGCGGCCGCGTGCGGTGATGTCGGCAATCAGCGCGCGGGCATCAGCACAAAACTCGGCTGCGCTGTAGCTGTTCAGGGGATCCCGAATGTTGATCAGGTGGTGTGGCACGCTGGCGAGCTCGGCCGCACTGGGCTTGGCGGTGCCGATGTCCATGCCGCGGTAGACCAGGGCTGAGTCAACGCTGATGATTTCTACGGGATGCGCCTGGGCAATGGCCAGGGCAGCGGCGGTTTTGCCAGCTGCAGTGGGCCCAGCCAGCGCCAGGTAGCGCAACCGGCCGCTATCGCTTGCGCGTTTCACGTCGGGCCGCACAGGGTTTGCTGCCAAGGCGCTCATGGCCCGGCCCGTTCGCCTTGGTCTTGACGCTGTACCAGGGTCCAGGCGACCAGCGCAATCATGGCGCTCCAGAACCAAACGCCCAAGGCCAGCGGATGCACGCTGCCGTCCATATGCGCACCCAGCCAACTCCCAACAGCAAAAGCCACCAGCATCATGACAAAGCCGTTCATCGCCGATGCTGCGCCCGCGGCTTGCGGAAACGGCCCGACCGCGCCGCTGTGGCCGCAGGGTTGGTGCACGCCGTGCCCGACCATGAACAGGCACTGCGGCAGCAGAAGCGCCCAGCCCGACTGCACGCCGGCCAGGGCCAGGCCGCCCATCAAGGTGCCAGCCAGCACGGACACCAGACCGGCTAAGGCTACTGAGCGCCGCACGCCAAAGCGCAGCAGCCATCGCCGGCATAAAAAAGTGCCCGCCATATAAGACAGAGAGTTGGCCAGCATCGCCAGACCGTAAGCGGTTTTGCTCCAGCCCAGAACCTGGATGTAAACAAAGGACGAAGCGGCCAAAATCGTGAACAGGCCAGCGTAGGAAACGGTGGAGAGTGCCGCAAAGGCGATAAACGTAGGGTGGCGCAGTACCATCCGCCAGTTGCCCAACAGCATGGCCGGCGCCAGTGCCCCGGGATTTTTTTGCAGCAGGGTTTCCTCAAAGCGCCAGACCAGCAGGGCAAGCGTGGCGGCGCCAAAAAGGGCCAGGACCAGCAGCGCCACACGCCAGCCAAACAGGTCACTGAGCAGGCCGCCGAGTGGCGGGCTGCTGCAGGCAATCAGCGCCAGGCCGCTCATGCATTTGGACATCACCCGGGCGCCCTCGGCCGGCTCGTACAGATCACGCACCACGGCCCTGGCGCAGACCACAGCAGCGCCCATGGCAGCGCCCTGCACCGCGCGCCAAACAATCAGCTGTTCCATGCTGGGAGCCAGGGTGCAGGCGAGCGAGGCCAACACATAGGCCAGCATGCCCAGCAGCAGCACC
>CAMATS010000213.1 GCA_945861195.1 Rhodoferax sp. OV413 | reverse complement strand
TGCTGGTCAGGTTGGTGTTGGCGATGGCCGTGATCGCGTCGTCCATCACCTTGAACAGGTTGGTGGTGGTGCTGGGGACCACCTGCACCGTGTCGCCGTTGGCGGGCACGCCGTTGGCCACCAGCGACAGGCCATCAAAGGTAATCGCCTGACCAGGCGTGTAGCTGGGGTTTGGCGCTGGCAAGGCCGGCGGGATGGCGGGTGCCGGCAGCACGGTCGTGGGGGGGGTGTTCGTGGTGTCTTGCACGCTGTAGGTGGTGGCCGCGCCCACCACGCTGAAAGTGATGGTGTAGTTGTGCCCGGTCAGGCTGGCTGGTGTCAGTACCTGGCCGGTGTTGCTCCACAGGTTGCCGGTGTTGCTGGCGCCAGTGGACAGGGCAAAGCTGCCATTGCCGCTCGCCACGTTCATCCAGACGGCCTGTCCATCCATGGTGCCGGGAACACTGGTTTCGGTGCTGGCCTGCTGGCCTGCCAGGCCATTGAAGACCACGCCGCTGGCGCCCTCTACAAAGGGCGCGCTGGCGCTGCCCAGGCCACCAAACAAGGGCAGGCCGTTGCCGTCCTCGGCGTTGGCCAAAGACAGTAATTGCTCGCGCAGGCTACCCATCTCTTTGGCAATCGTCAGGCGGTCTGAGGCGTTGTAGCCGCCATTGCCGGCGGTGATGGTGAGCTCGCGAAAGCGCTGCAGCAGGCCAGCGCTGTCCCCCAGGGCCGACTCGGCCAGCGTCAGCGCACCCCGTTGCACTTCCAGCGCCTGCCGGTCGCTGGCGATGCGCGACAGCCGGGTCTGTGCCCGCTCGGCCTGGGCCGCGCTGCTCGGGTCGTCGCTGGGCCGGTTGATGTTTTTACCCGAGGTCAGTTTTTCTTGTTGCCCGGCCAATTCGCTTTGGCGTGCATACAGGATTTGCAATGATTTTTCATAGGCATTGGCAGAGCTCATTCGCATGCTTGTCTCCTTGCTTTGGGGCCACGCTAGCGGCCCAGACTTTGCATCAGGGCGTCAAACACGCCCTGGGCAATTTGCAGCATCTTGGCCGAGGCCTGGTAAGCCTGTTGATATTGCAATAATTTGGCGGCTTCTTCATCCAGATTCACGCCAGCTGCGCCGGAGCGGTCCTGCTCGACACTGGTGGCAATCGCCTGAGACACATCAGCGGTAAAGCTGGCGCTCTGCACCATCACACCCACCTGCGCCATGGCCTCGGCGTAACCGTCAGTCAATGCGCTGCCATCAAACAGCGCTGCATCGCGCAGGGCCAGCAGGCTTTTCGCGTTGCCCCCATTGAGCTTGGGGTCGGCATTGGGCTGCACACTTGCATTGCTGCCCGCCACAAAGGTGTCGCCCGCCTTGGCGGCTCCCTTGAGGGTCAGTGACCAGCCCGTGGTGGCTGGCAGCGTGGTGGCGTATTCGATGGCTTGGCCTGGCGTGTAGGTGTAGCTCGCGGGCACACCGGGCGGCAGCAGGAGCAGCGCCGGATCGTCTGAGCGGGTGTAGCTGCTGGCTGTGGTGAAGTTCAGCGTGATGGCCGCTGGCACTGGCACCGAGCGGGCTGCCAGCTTGTCTACGGCCAGGGTGCCGGTGTTGCTGCTGCCGGCGCGCGCCGCCACCGGGCTGCTCATGGCCAGGGCCGCAGGTGAAGAAAAAGCGCCGGCAATGCTGCTTGCGATGCCGCTAAAAGGCGTGATCAAAAAACTATCACCCGCCTGCGCCGTGCCCGAGGCTGTCAATACCAGGCCGTCGAGCTGGATTGGCAGGCTGGTGAAGCTGCTCACCTGGCTGTCCGACAGGCGGGTGATGCTGCCCGCAGCGGCGCCGGTGAAATTGATCTGGTAGTTGGAGACCGCCAGCGCCGCTACCCCGGAGCTGGGGCTGGTTTGCAGCGCCACCTGCAGCCCAGCGTTGCCGGTGTTGGCCTGGTTGGCCAGGGCATTTGGGATGGAGGGCAGCCTAAACAAATCGCCCCCGGCGTTGCCATTGAGGTCCAGCCCCAGGCGGTGCTGTGCATTCATGGCCGTGCCGATCGCCAGCGCCATGCGGCCCAGCAACTGGTCCGCCTCTGCCAAGTCGGTGTTTTGGAAGCGTAGCAAAGCGGCAATTCTGCCGCCGCCTAGGGTGGCCTCTTCCAGCACCGTGTTGGCGCCGTTACCCAGGCTCGAGAGCTTGGTCTGATTCGGGTCGTTGAAGGCGTCAGCGCTCAAGTCGAACTGCCGCACGGTGCTGCCCACCAGCAGGGGCTGACTGCCCGCTACAAAAACACTCACCACACCGTTGTCGTCTTCGAGCAGGCTGGTTTGCACATAGGTGCCCAGTTCTTTGAGCAACTGATCGCGCTTGTCCAGCAGGTCATTGGGTTGCTGGCCCGAGCCGCTGGCGTGGGCTACTTCCCGGTTCACCTGCGCGATGCGCTCGGCCAGGCTGTTGACCGCCGACACCGCCGCCCGCAGCTCTGCGCCGACGCCCCGCTTCAAGTCGTTGATCTGGCCCGCCATTGAGCGAAAGCGGGCCGCAGTTTCATCTGTCCGGTTGAGCACGACCGCGCGTGCGCTCAGGTCGGTGGGCGCGCTCGCCACGTTAGAGAAGGCATTGAGCATGTCGCTCACCGCTGCGCCCAATCCCTTGTCGCCACCCTGAAAAATATCCTCCAGACGCCTGAGTTGCAGCAAGCGCTGCGCGTCACCGGCTGCAACCGAGCCGGACAGCGCTGACTGCCGGGTTAAAAACTCGTTGTGTGCCCGCTCGATGGTGGCGAGGCCGACACCCCCGCCGATATAGCCGCCCCCCGTGAACTGACCCAGCACGGTTTGCTGCACCGCCGACTGGCGCGAGTAGCCTGGCGTGTTGACATTGGCAATATTGTTGCCAATGGTTTGCAGCACCGCCTGGTTGGTTTGCAGCGCACGCACGCCAATGTTGAAGATACCCGTCACAAACTTACCTTCAGGCCTGCGCCCGCTGCAGACGCAAGCTCGTATTGATGGCGCGGCTGAGCTTGCTGGCGTAGTCTGGGTCGGTCGCGTAACCGGCGCGCTGCAAGCCCGAGGCAAAGGCCAGTGGCGAGCTGGTTGCTTGCTTGGCCTGGGCATAGCGCGGGGTCTTGGTGATCAGGCGGGCATAGTCCTGGAACGACTCATCGTAGGAGCTGTAGGCGCGAAACCTGGCCACGCTTTTAACCGGCGCGCCGCCCACATACTCGGTGGTGGTCACCTCTGCCACCCGGCCGGTCCAATTGGCGCCGGCCTTGATGCCAAACAGGTTGAAGGACGGCGCACCGTCCCGCTGCGTGATCTCGTGCCGGCCCCAGCCAGTTTCATGCCCGGCCTGGCCCAACATGAAACCCGCTGGCAGACCGCTGGCCTTGGCAACCCGGTCGGCAGCATCGCTGTGGCGCTTGACAAAAGCCGCCTGGCTGGATTGCGGGTTTGGCGCGCCGGGGCCGCTTGACACTGGCTGAGCGGCTGGCTTGAGCTTGGTGGTGGACGTGGATATGGATGTGGATGTGGATGTGGATGTGGACGGGGACGTGGACGTGGGCTTGACTGTCAGATCGGCGGCGGTCCGGCTCCAGACGCTGTGGGCTGCGATTTTTGGTATGGCCTGGGGCACAGCGGGCGACACCGGGCTGGGCCCAGCAGCGGGGGCCGGCTTGGGCATATCCGTTGCAGGCTCGCCCATCTGGCGCGACAACTGCTTGGCAATCAGCTCGGACAGGCCGCCCGGCTGGCCCGACAGCTGCACCGCAAACTGCTGGTCCAGCAGGTCGGCGCCCAGATCGCCGCCCGGGCTGTCAAGCAGGCCTGATTTCATGGTGGCCTCGCGCATGCTCTTGATGAGCTCGCGCATGAACAAAGACTCAAATTGTTTGGCCGCCTCTTGGATGGATTCAGGGGTGTTTTGCCCCGCCCGAGCCTTGAGCGCCCCCAGTGTTCGGCCGTCTGCGGCGAGTGCATCCGAGGGGCTGTGCAGTCTGCTCATGCTCATGTCAAATCACCTCGAGCTCGGCATTGAGCGCGCCGGCGGCCTTGATCGCCTGCAAAATCGCCAACAGGTCCTGCGGCGTGGCGCCCAGGGCGTTCAACGCCCGCACCACGTCTGCGAGCTGTGGCGCTGCCGGCACCTGAATCAGGATGCCGGGTTCTTGCTTGATCTGTATATTGCTTTTCTCGGTCACCACGGTCTGCCCGCCGGTGGAGAGTGCATTGGGCTGGCTGACCACCGGCGTGGTGCTCACGGTGATCGACAAATTGCCGTGCGCAATGGCGCAGGGCCCCAGGGTGACGGCTTGGCTCAACACAATCGAGCCGGTCCGTGCGTTGATCACCACCTTGGCCGAACGCACCGAGTCTTCGATCTGAAGCTCTTCCATTTCGGCAATAAAGGCAACCCTCGCATCGGGGTCGGTGGGCGCATTCACGCGTACCGTGCGCCCGTCAAGCGCGCGCGCGGCGCCCAGACCAAAATGCCGGTTGATGGCCTGCGCAACCCGGCGTGCGGTTTGAAAATCCGAGGCTTCAAGCCCCAGGCTGATGCTGTTGCCCTCCAGCAGCGGCGTGGGTACCGAGCGCTCGACCTGAGCGCCCGCCGGAATACGGCCGGCACTGAGGTGGTTGATTTGCACCTTGCTGCCCGCCGCAGCAGCACCGGCCCCGGCGACCACCAAATTGCCCTGCGCCAAGGCATACACCTCGCCGTCTGCGCCCTTGAGCGGGGTGCTGATCAACAGTCCGCCTTTGAGCGACTTGGCATTGCCCATCGAAGACACGTTCACATCCAGCGCCTGGCCGGGCCGTGCAAAGGCTGGCAGCTGGGTGGTGACCAGCACTGCCGCCACGTTTTTGAGCTGCAACTGCGCTACTGCGGCGGCCGGCAGGGTGATGCCGAGCTGCTGCAAATAATTTGTCATGCCCTGAGCGGTGTAGGGCATCTGGGTGGCCTGGTCGCCAGTGCCATCAAGGCCCACCACCAGGCCAAAGCCGTTGAGCTGGTTGCTGCGCAC
>CAMATS010000212.1 GCA_945861195.1 Rhodoferax sp. OV413 | reverse complement strand
GTCGGCCTCGCCGGCCAGCACCATCTCGCGCATCAGCACCAGGGTCTCGGGTGCCACCGTGAAGTCGGCAAAGCGCGCCGCCAAGCGGGCCACGCGCAGGATGCGCACCGGGTCTTCGCGAAAGGCCGGCGTGACATGCCTGAACCGGCGCTGGGCCAGGTCTGCCTGACCACCCCAGGGGTCGATGATGTTGTTTTTATCGGCACCCAAAGTGCCATCCGGGTTGAGGCTGTGGGCGGCAACCGCCATGGCGTTGATGGTGAGGTCACGGCGCGCCAGATCCTCTTGCAGGCTGACATCTGGCGCAGCATGAAACACAAAGCCGTGGTAGCCCGGGCCGGTCTTGCGCTCGGTGCGGGCCAGCGCGTATTCCTCGTGGGTGCGGGGGTGCAGAAACACCGGGAAGTCTCGCCCCACCGGCAGATAGCCCTGCGCCAGCAACTGCTCGGGCGTGGCGCCCACCACCACCCAATCGCGGTCTTTCACCGGCAGGCCCAGCAGGGCATCCCGCACCGCGCCGCCGACCAGGTAGGTTTGCATGGCCGCAGTTTAGCGGCGGGCTACTCGAAAAACTCGAGCGCGTTGCGCACCCCTTTGGCCGGCCGCGCGCTCTCTTGGGCACGCAGGTCAACCCGGCGGATCTTGCCCGAGATGGTCTTGGGCAGGTCGCTGAACTCGATGCGGCGCACCAGCTTGTACGCCGACACCCGCTCGCGCATGAAGCGCAATATCGCCGCCGCCGTGGCGGCATCTGGGGCGTGGCCAGGCGCGAGGATCACATAGGCCTTGGGCACAAAGCCGCGCAGCGGGTCGGGCGAGGGCACCACCGCCGCCTCGGCCACCGCGGGGTGTTCGATCAGCGCACTCTCCAACTCGAACGGGCTGATGCGGTAGCCCGAGGCCTTGAACACATCGTCAGCCCGGCCCACATAGGTGATGTAGCCCTGGGCGTCACGCTGGCCCACATCACCGGTGTGGTAATAGCCACCCCGCATGGCCTCGGCGGTCTTGTCGGCGTCGTCGGCGTAGCCGTTCATGAGTGCGGTGGGACGGTGCGCCAGGTCGATGCAGATCTCACCCTCGTCGGCCGGTTTACCCTCGGTATCGAGCAGCACGATCTGGTAGCCGGGCAGTGGGCGCCCCATTGAGCCGGGCTTGAGCGCCGCCCCGGGCGGGTTGCCGATTTGGGCGGTGGTTTCGGTCTGGCCATAGCCGTCGCGAATGGTGATCTGCCAGGCTGCGCGCACCTGCTCGATCACCTCGGGGTTGAGCGGCTCACCGGCAGAAATCAGCTCACGCAGCTGCACCGGCCAGGCTTTGAGGTCTTCCTGGATCAGCATGCGCCAAACTGTGGGTGGTGCGCACAGGGTGTTGACCCGGTGCTCCACCAGTGTGGCCAAAATCGCCGGGCCATTGAAGCGCGGGTAGTTGTAAATAAAGACACAGGCCTGGGCATTGAGCGGGGCAAAAAAGCAGCTCCAGGCATGCTTGGCCCAGCCAGGCGAGCTGATGGTCCAATGCACATCGCCTTTTTTCAGGCCCAGCCAGTACAGGGTGGACAAATGGCCCACCGGGTAGCTCTGCTGCGTGTGCTGCACCAGCTTGGGCTTGGCCGTGGTGCCCGAGGTGAAGTACTCTAGCAGGGGGTCGGTCACGCGGGTCGGCTCAGGCGGGCTGAACACAGGGCTGGCCTGCTTGGAGTGCCAATAATCGGCCCAGCCGGCGGGCAGCCCGTCCGGCCCGCTGGAGATGCTAACCAGCGACAGGCCGGCCGTGGCCGACCGCGGCAGGTCAATGATCTTGGCCATGCCGGCAGCGTTGGTGATGACATGGCGCACCTGGCCGCGCTGCAGCCGGTCGGCCAGGTCGTCGCCCGACAAAAGTGTGGTGGCTGGGATTAGCACGGCGCCTAGCTTGATGGCCGCCAGCATGGTTTCCCACAGCGGCACCTCGTTGCCCATCATCAGCAAGATGCGGTCGCCTTTGCGCGCGCCCAAAGCCACCAGCCAGTTGGCCACCTGGTTGGAGCGCTGCGACAACTCGGCATAGCTCAGCCGAAACTGCTGGCCCGAGTCTTCCACGATGTGCAGGGCCGGCGCCGGGTTGTCTCGGGCAATGCTGTCAAAGTAATCCAGGGCCCAGTTGAAGCGGTCCAGCACCGGCCATTTGAAGGCCTGCAGAGCGGCGTCGTAATCAGTGCGGTGCGTCAGCAGCAGGTCGCGGCAGGACAGGAATTGCGCGAGTTCGGTCATGGCTTTATCGGCTCCGGTGCCGGCAGGGGCCGGCTTGCTTGTGCCAGTTTAGCGGCTTAAGTGCGGCTCAGATATTGAGGCTCTTTGAATGGATTTTGAATCAGCAGGCCGTCAATCAGCAGGCCACTGTGCATATCTTCAGACAGGAGCACGGGGGTGCCAGACAGGAGGGCGCAGGCAACAATGTTGGCGTCATAAAACGACAACTGGAAACGCTTGGCTAACTCGACCGCCTTTTCATGCGACCCCACCGTTAGCGGCAGCACCTCGCATGCTGCCTTGACGGCCAGCAGCAGGGCATCAACTTCTTGCCATGGCATCTTGAGCTTACGCAGACAAACTGATGTCACTTCATTGAGCACTTGGACACTGATGACCGCCCCCGCTTCGAGCAGGGCTTGTACCCGTTCAGCTTTTGCAGCATCGCCGGATAAAAGATACAAAACGATATTGCTGTCCAGAAAGGGCTTGCTCACAGCCCACTGTCTCTTTCGTTGGCTTGCAGCCGGTCAAAATGAAAATCTGCCGGCAATCTGCCACGAAACTGGTGCAAGCGCGCCAGCAGCTCAGGCACAGACGGCTTTTTGACGACTTCAAAAGATCGGGCACCGACCAGGTGAAGGTCAATTTCTTCGCCTTCTTTCAGATCGAGCGCTTGCACCAAGCCCGCCGGAAGCCTGACCGCCAAGGAGTTACCCCATTTGGAAACTTGCATGATGTTGCTTTGTTAAATATACAAAATTTTAATGTGTATCTATAGGGTGTGTTCATCCCGTCATCGCGAGCGCAGCCCTGGCGATGCATCATTTCACTGGCATGGTGCTAATTTCCTGCTGCCTGAGCAGCGCTAACTCAGAATGGCCCAGGCGCCAGACAGAAACAAAAAACATCGCCGGTGCCGGGACCCAAGCAAGGTTCAGTCGACCCTGATCGTCTCAGAGTGCCCCAGTGGCCTTCAGGTACACCGAGTACAGCGAGGTGGTGCCGCAGATGAACAGGCGGTTGCGTTTGGGGCCGCCAAAGCAGACATTGGCCACCACCTCGGGCACGCGCACCTTGCCGATCAGGGTGCCGTCGGGCGCCAGGCAGTGCACGCCGTCACCGGCGCCGGCCCACAGGTTGCCGTCCACATCGAACCTGAAGCCATCAAACAAGCCAATGCTGCAATGGGCAAAGTGCTGCCCATCCTGCAGGCTGCGGCCGTCCGCGGCCAGGGCGTAGCGGCGCAGCAGGCGGGGGCCTTCGGGCACATGGCTGGCGCCGGTGTCGACCACATACAGCCAGCGCTCGTCGGGCGAGAAGGCCAGGCCGTTGGGGCGCACCATGTCTTGGACCACCGGTTGCACTTCGCCGCTGTGCGGGTCGATGCGGTAGACCCAGGCCGCGCCGATTTCGGATTCGGCGGCATCGCCTTCGTAATCGGAGTCAATGCCGTAGGATGGGTCGGTGAACCAGATGCTGTCGTCCGACTTGACCACCAGGTCATTGGGCGAATTCAGGCGTTTGCCGTTCCAGTGGCTGGCCAGCACGGTGCGCCGGCCGTCATGCTCACGGCGCGAGACGCAGCGGCCACGGTGTTCGCAGGTCAGCACCCGGCCTTGGCGGTCCAGGGTGTGGCCATTGGCGTTCCAGGCCGGTTGCTCAAACACGGAGACAGAGCCGTCGGTCTCGTCCCAGCGCATCACCCGGTCGTTCGGAATATCGGACCACAGCAGGTAGCGCCCGGCCGGCACATAGACCGGGCCTTCTGCCCAGCGGCAGCCACTGGCGAGTTTCTCCAAGTGCACATTGCCGGGGGCATAGCGGGCGAAGCGCGGGTCCAGCACCTCAAAGGTTGGGGTCAGCATCGGGTTCTCCTTCAAAGTAATCAGGGTGCAGCGCGGCAATGCGCCAAGTCAGGCCCTGATTGTGTTGCACATGCTGGGCTCTGGGATGCTCGTCACTGATGCTCGTCACTCACGCGCAGCCTGCACCACCGCGCCCCGCACCACGCCACCCAGCGCCGCCAGCTTGGCGTCTGACAGGTAGCCATAGCGGTTGATCCAGACCCGGCCGCTGGCGCCGGGCTGCTGGCTGGCCTGCACGGCCAGCGCAAAGCGGGCCTGCACATCGGCCAGCGGGCCGTAGCTGTGGGCATAGGCGATCACCGGCACTGCGCCCGCCAGCGCCTGGGCCTGTCGCAACTTATCGCGTTGGGCCTGCGCGCCCACCGGGTGGGGCTGGTCGGGCGTGGGGTAATGCAAGCGTGCACCGCTCAGTGAGGCCTCGTCGCAACAGCCTAAAAAATCGGCCATGGCCGCTGTGACCGCGTCCAGCGCCGGGCCGGGTGCCGGGCCCACCAGGTCACGCGCCCAAGAGCGGGCCATCCTGGGCCAGTGCATGGTGGAGAGCTTGACGCCCACGGCGTCAAACGTGTCGGCCAGGGCGTCCCAGGCAAAGCCCGACCATTGGCTCCAGGGACTGGGAAACACCTGGGGCTGCAGGCTGCGGCGCGGCCCGGGCAGGGTGTCCAAAGCGGCGCGGTAAGCACGCAGCAGCGCCGCCACGCTGGCGCGTTTGCTGGCCCACAGGGGCTGCCCGTCGCCATGGGCGCCAAAGAAGGCGTCCCAGCCGGCTTCACGCAAGGCCGCCCGCACCGCTGGCGCACCCTGCGGCGCTGCGGCCTGGGCGGCGGTGCGCCAAGCCGTCCATTGCGCCATGACCAACCGGCCATAGGCCACGGGCTCGACCCCCTGCTGGCGCAGGGCCTG
>CAMATS010000211.1 GCA_945861195.1 Rhodoferax sp. OV413 | reverse complement strand
AAGGATTTTTGCCAAATGATCGTCGACAACTTTGACGAGATGCTGCTGCAAGCCCGCCAACAGCCGCTGGTGATGGGCATTGCGCTACACCCCTACCTGATGGGTCAGCCCTACCGGCTGCGCCACTTGCGAGCAGCCTTGGAGCACCTTTGCCAGGCGCGGGACCTCGGGCAGGTCTGGTTCACCACGCCAGGCGCCATATGCGCTCATGCGGACCGGGCTTTGGCCCAAGCTGGGCTTATTGGGCCGGCTGGGCAAAGCCAGGCTCGCCTCGGTTAAAGTTCGAACTCAGTTCGGCTGGTTACAAGGTAGGGTCCATGAAAGTTTACGAGTTCATCGTCGGCATAGAAAAAGCCATCCTGGTGTTGATCGCCGGGTTCACTGTTTATGCTGTGGGCCTGGAGATGTTCACCATTGTCTTGGCGCGCTCAGTCAAGCTCACGGATCTGCTGCTGCTCTTCATTTACGCAGAGGTCCTTGGCATGGTGGCGGGCTTTTACAAGAACCGCCGCATTCCCATCACCATCCCGATTTTTATTGCCGTCACGGCGCTGTGCCGGCTGATTATTTTGCAGGGCAAAGAGACGAATGCGGTCAATCTGATTTACGAGAGCGGCGCTGTCTTGCTGCTGGCAGTTGCCGCCTTGGTGATCCGCTGGAACCTGATCAAAGTCAATAGCCCACCCGGTGCGCCGGAGCAGGACGAGCTATAGCGATCCCGCGCCTTAATTCTGCGTATTTTTTAAAGAGAGCGAACCTATGTCGTCGGTCAAAGCCTGCCTGGATAAAAAATCCGGCCAATTGTTTTCCCTTAGCTCCACCGATCAGGTGCACCAGGCACTCGAATTGATGCGCTCAAACCGGGTGCGATCGGTGTTGGTGATAGACGATGGCACCTTGGTAGGCGTCGTCACCCAGGGTGACTGCGCCATCAAGGTGCTGCTGCCGGGGCTCAATGCACGGCAAACCCGACTGGCTGAAATCATGACCCCGGCGCCAGTCACCGTCGCCATCACCGACAGCCTGCAGTTCTGCATGGGTATCATGAGCACCCGCAACATCCGCCATTTGCCGGTGTTGACCAAAGGCAAAGTGGTCGGTATGGTGTCAATTGGCGACATTGTCAAAGACATCATGAGCCAGCAGGGCGACCAGATCAAGCAGCTTGAAACTTTTATCAAAGGTCATGGCGTGGCTTGAAACTGCCGGTAGATAATCCCGGCCTCATGGCCCTCATCACCCTGCTTGACGCCCAACTCGCTTTTGGGCATGTTCCCCTGCTCGACCACGCTGATTTCTCCCTTGAATCACAGGAGCGTGTTGGCCTGATTGGTCGCAACGGGGCCGGCAAATCGTCTCTGCTGAAAATTCTCGCGGGTATGGAAAGACCCGACGACGGCAGCCTGCAAGTACAGGGCAACACCCGTATCGCGTATGTGGCCCAAGAGCCGCTGCTTGATGCCCAGGCCAGTGTTTTTTCAGCCGTCAGCGCCGGCCTGGCCAAGGTGGTGTCTCTGATTGACGCCTATGTTCTCGGCCAGGGTGATCTGGATGCCATGCAAAGCGAGATCGAGGCACTGGACGGCTGGAACTGGGAGCAACGGGTGACCGAAACCCTGCAGCGCCTGCGCCTGGATCCTGAGGCTATTTTGGCAACCCTCTCAGGCGGCACCAAAAAGCGCGTGGCACTGGCCCAGGCACTGGTGGCCCAGCCCGATGTGCTGCTGCTCGATGAGCCCACCAACCACCTCGACCTCGACTCGATCGACTGGTTGGAGGGCCTGCTGGTGGAGTTCAGGGGCAGCATCATCACCATCACCCATGACCGGTCTTTTTTAGACCGGGTGTCGACGCGGATTGTGGAGCTGGACCGTGGGCGCCTGCTCTCTTACCCCGGTAATTTTGCGGCCTACCTGACGCAAAAAGAAGAGCAATTGGCGCAGGAGGCGGTGATCAACGCCCGCGCCGACAAGCTGCTGGCGCAAGAAGAGGTTTGGATCCGCAAAGGGGTAGAGGCCCGACGCACCCGCGCCCAGGGCCGCATCACCCGCCTGGATCGGCTGCGCGCCGGCCGCGAAGCGCGGCGCGAAACCCTGGGCAGCGTCAACATGGACGTGGCGAGCGGCGCCGCCAGCGGCAAACTGGTGGCCGAGCTGACCCATGTCTCCAAATCGTTTGGTGAGCGGGTGATCGTGCGCGACTTCAGCGCCACCATCCTGCGCGGCGACAAGGTCGGCCTGCTCGGGCCCAACGGCGCGGGTAAAACCACGCTGCTCAAGCTGATTTTGGGCGAACTCGCGCCCGACCCGGCGCCGGCCAACGCCCCGGCACCCGAGCCTGGCCACAGCCGCTGGGGCACGGTGCGACAGGGCGCCAATGTGCAGGTGGCCTACTTTGACCAAATGCGCAATGCACTCGACATGCAGGCCACACTGGAAGATTTCATCAGCCCGGGCAGCGAATGGATCGAGATCGGCCGCGAGCGCAAACACGTCAAAAGCTACCTTGGCGACTTTTTGTTTTCGCCTGCCCGGGCAAATTCACCAGTCAGCAGTTTGAGTGGTGGCGAACGCAACCGACTGCTGCTCGCGCGCCTGTTTGCCCGACCAGCCAATGTGCTGGTGCTCGACGAGCCCACCAACGACCTGGACATCGACACCCTGGAGCTCTTGGAAGACTTGCTACAAAATTACGACGGCACGGTGTTTTTGGTCAGCCATGACCGCACTTTTTTGGACAACGTGGTCACCAGCACCATCGCCTTTGAGGGAGAGGGCCGCTGGCGCGAATACGAAGGTGGTGTCACCGACTGGCTGACGCAAAGTAAACGCGCCACAGAGCTGGCCAAAAGCAAGGGGCAAAAAGGCGCCCAGCCCTTTAATTACGGACGGGATCAGCTGTCAAAAAACGAGCCGGCGCGCCGGCCTGAGCTACCCAGCACCGCGCCAGCCACCTCGCCGCCGAAGACACGCAAACTCAGCTTCAAGGAGCAACGCGAACTCGATAGCCTGCCCGAGCGCATTGCGGCCCTGGAAACTGAGCAGCAAGCCATCGCCACCCAGCTGGTCGATGGCACGCTGTACGCCACTGACAACGCCCGGGCACTGGGCTTGGCAGCACGCAGCGCCCAGATCGACGTCGAACTGCTGGCTGCGCTGGAGCGCTGGGAAACTCTGGGCGCGCCGGCTTGATTAGCCGGAAGAATGAAACCGCTGGACGCCTAACTGGTGATCGGCAGCGTGCTGATCCCCGACGCTGCCGCTCTCAAACTGATGACGCGCCAGATGATCGCCAGCATGAGTGCAGGCGCGGTGGTGGTGGACGTGGCGATTGACCAGGGTGGCTGCTTTGAGACCTCGCACGCCACCACCCATGCCGACCCCACCTTTGTGGTGGACGGCGTGGTGCACTACTGCGTGGCCAACATGCCCGGCGCCGTGGCGCGCACCTCCACCTTCGCCCTCAACAACGCCACACTGGCTCATGCCGTGGCGCTGGCCGACAAGGGTTGGAAGCAGGCCATCCGCGACAACCCGCACCTGAAAGCCGGCCTGAACGTGGCGCTGGGCCAGGTGACACATGAGGCAGTGGCGCAGGCGCTGGGCCATGCCTATGTGCCGGCTGAGCGGGTGCTGGGTGAAAGTGCACAGTCAGCGTAGGCCACAATGGGCGCAAATAGTTGCACCTGCCAAACGTTGGCGTTGTCCGGCACGCGACATGCTGCTGCTGTGTGTCCGCACCGAATAACGCGTTATGTCGCCTTGTTGGGGGGTAAATGCTTGCTCACATATTGGCGAAGCACACTGTCCATGCGCGCCTGCCAGCCGTCACCTGTAGAGCGAAAGTACTCAACGACCTCCACGCTATAGCGCACAGAGAGCAGCAGCTTTTTATTCTCAGACTTTGGTCTGCCTCGCGCAACGCTGATCGGCACCAGTGCATCTAACTGCGCCTTCGTCATGGGCTTGGCATCTGGATCGGCCTTAGCCGCAGCAACAATTTTCGCGTTGTCTTTGACCGATGGCATCAAGATGACCCGCTTACTGGATGTTTTCGACATATTTTTTCACCTCTCGTCGTTCGGCACGACGCAGACTAATGGTTCTGCGCACATCACCAAGGTCTACAAACGCCACGAAATACAGTGTGTTGCCCTCGGGGACAAGGCCAATCATTCGCAACTCATCGTATGCATAACGCGGATCGACCCAAACATACGCTTCCTCCCAGATTAACTTTTCAGCGAAGGAGAGCGATAGGCCGTGCTTGGCCAAGTTCAGCTTGTCTTTGTCAGGGTCGAATACAAAGCGCACAATTTATTGTAGCTACTGATAATGAGAAGTCAAGGACAGCCGTGGCGGTCAAGCGGGTCATGGTTTAGCAAATCGAGAAAGAAATCAGCGATCAAACCATGGGAATCATCCGCACGTCTTTGAACCGTTTGTTTGACGCCGACGACACAAACCTGACCTTGGCCACCTTGGCTGGCGCTGCTGCCGCGCTGGGCCGTCGCATCAAGCTGGAGTTGGCTCCTGCGTGATGGTCGGCCAAGATCAAATCGGCCAGATTAGCCGCTAAGTGAAAGTGCACCATCAGCACAGCCCGGTCATCGCTGAACTGCGTTAACGTGGAGCCCGTGACGCCAACAAGGGCTGCGGCTTGTGCGCGATGGCATCGGGCTGGAGGCGCGGCACGCGGGCGGCCTGCGACTGGGCTAGTGGCTGGCCTCGTCTTAGTGTCAATGGTTAAGGTCACCAATTACACTGTGATTACTTGTATGTTGTCGCCTGAAGTCCAGAATTCCGCAGTGCAAAGTGTCCTGTGCTGGCTTGCGACCGTCGATGGGAATGGACAGCCCAATGTCTCACCAAAGGAAATCTTCACCGTCTTTGATACTGAACACCTTGTCATTGCGAACATCGCCTCGCCTACCAGCGTGCGAAACATCGAAATCAATCCACTTGTGTGTGTCAGCTTTATCGATGTCTTCGTCCAGAAAGGATTCAAGGTAGCGGGAACTGC
>CAMATS010000210.1 GCA_945861195.1 Rhodoferax sp. OV413 | reverse complement strand
CTTCATGGAAGCCGAGCTGGGCCCGGCGCAACAGGGCTGTATCAGCGTGGTGGTGTTGGTGGAGTTGTGCTGGGTATTGCAAAGCCTGTACCGCGTGACTCCCTCAGAGCTGCTGGACTTGATCGACGACCTGCTGCGAAGCCGCCATTTGCAACTGGAACACCGCCCAGCGGTGCAAGCGGCGGTCCACGCCTTGCGCCAAAGCCCCAAGGCCAGCGCTGGCCTTGCCGACGTGCTTATCACCCACATCGGCCAGGCCCTGGGCTGCAGCCACACGGTGAGCTTTGACAAAGGTGCGGTGCGTTGGGCGGGGATGACATTGCTGGACCTCGATGCGCCGTAGGCATTGATCTGGCCCAGCGCGAGCCGGTGCGGGTCTTGCGCCGCGACCGGGTGGTGGGTGTGATGGTCACAGCCAAGGACTACGAGGCTTGAGCGCGCGCTGGCCTTGGCCCAGGTGTGCCGCAGCCTACCAACTTTCGATCGCCAGCAAAAGACGATGAACTTACCCTGAGCCCACTGGGGCTGATCGCCCGCATCTAAGAGGTGTTCGCGCTACTCGGCTAGCTATGCGCGCGACTCCATCCAACCCCATCCAACATTGATTTAATAAGATCAGCTCGTCGGTTCCAAGCAGAACCGATGGACAAGAAAATTGAAGGGCAAACCCGGCTAAAGCCGGTGACGCAAAGCCACCGAACTAAAGCGCTCCCCAAAAAGCGCAACGTCAACGGGGCCGCTAGATTCGATTGGCGTCTGTGCCGAAATTTTTCGTTGTCATGCCCGGGACTTATGCCAACGATATCGTTTGCACCCAGACGCATGCATTCACATGCGCTCTAGCTGATCACTTCTGGTCAAACCCCCAAAGGAATTTTTATGCACGACATCATTGATACCGCCGTTGCCGCTGGATCGTTCAATACCCTCGCCGCCGCCGTCACTGCCGCTGGCCTGGTTCCAACGCTGAAGGGCGAAGGCCCCTTTACCGTGTTTGCGCCGACTGACGAAGCCTTTGCCAAGCTGCCAGCCGGCACTGTTGAAGCCTTGTTGGCCGACCTGCCCAAGCTGACCGCTATCCTCACCTACCACGTGGTGGCTGGCACAGTCATGGCTGCAGACGTGATAACGATGGACGGCCAGTCCGCCGCCACCGTCAATGGCGCTGTGGTGGCCATCAACACCCAAGACGGCGTTCATTTGAACGGCGCGTCCAAAGTGGTCACCACCGACATCGCTTGCACCAATGGCGTGATTCATGTCATCGACACAGTGCTGATGCCGCCAGAGGCCTGATCTAACAGGGCCAGCTGCTTACAGGACTGGCCGTGATGAGGTGTAAAGCCCGACAGCTGAGCTGTTGGGCTTTTTTATAGGGTGTGCAAGCCAATTGATGAAAAGAATTGGAATCTGACCCGATTCCCCACTCCAGCGGGGCCTACTCTGTCTCAGCCGACGTCATAGTGCCCGGCAACTCAGCGAACTTAGTCGCCATTGTCGGGTTGCCCCGTGTGAGCTTCTTGATCGTCAGATCGTCGGCCTTGTCGTTGGCGAGTCGCAAATTGTTTGCTGACTTATGCAGCGCTTCCTTGGTCTTTTCCAAGTCCTTGATGGCTTCGTCGATGCGCTTGACGGCTTCTTCAAAGCCTTCGGAGGCCAAGCGCCAATTGCGCCCAAACGAGGTCTTGAATTCGTCGAGCTGGGTTTCGAACTTAGTGATGTCTACGGAGCCTACCAGCTGTCGATCGCCAGTTGGTTGCCGGATGTGGGCGCTGGCTGCGTTTGTAAGCCCTTAAATAGCCACTCGCGGGTGTCGGCCGGGTCAATCACCGCGTCTATCTCCAGCGTGGCGGCCATGTTCAGGGCGCTGCCCTTGGCGTATTCCTGCGCCAGCAACTGCTCAAACAGCGCCGCGCGCGCCGGCCCCTCGGGCTGGGCTTCGAGCTCTTTGCGGTAGCCCAGGCGCACCGCGCCCTCCAGCCCCATGGCGCCAAACTCGCCGGTGGGCCAGGCCACCGTGAACTGGGGCGCGTGGAAGCCGCCGGCGCACATGGCCATGGCACCCAGGCCGTAGCCCTTGCGCAGCACCACGCTGAAAAACGGCACGCGCAGGTGGGCCGCAGCAATAAAGAGGCGGCTGACATGGCGCACTTGTGCCTGCGCCTCGGCCTCGGGCCCCACCATAAAACCTGGCGTGTCCACCAGGCTCAGCAGCGGCAGGCCGTGCGCATTGCACAGCTGCATGAAGCGCGCGGCCTTGTCGGCGGCGGCGGCATCAATGGCGCCGCCCAGGTGCAGCGGGTTGTTGGCCAGAATGCCCAGCGGCCGCCCACCGATGCGCGCCAGCGCCGTGTGCATGCCGGCACCAAAACCCTCGCGCAGCAGCAGCACGCTGCCGGTATCGGCGATGCCGTGAATGGCGGCCCGGGTGTCGTAGACGCGCAGCCGGTTCTCCGGCACCAGGGCACGCAGCGCCATCGGGTCGGGCGCCATCGCAGCCTGTGCCTCTGCGTCTTCGGCTGGGTTTACGTTTGCGCCTGCGGTTAAGCGGCCCTGAAAGAACGACAGGTAATGCCGGGCCGCCGCCACGGCCGCAGCCTCGTCGTCCACCAAGATATCGATCACCCCATTGGCGTGCTGCACCGGGCTGGGGCCGATCTGCTCGGGGCTGAACACGCCCAGGCCACCGCCCTCAACCATGGCCGGGCCGCCCATGCCAAGGTTGCTGCCCCGGGTGGCAATGATCACGTCGGCGCAGCCGGCCAGCGCGGCATTGCCGGCAAAGCAGCGCCCGGCCACGATGGCCAGCACCGGTACCCGACCGTTCAGGCGGGCAAAGCTGGCAAAGGTGGCCACATGCAGGCCGGCCACGATGGGCATGTCGACATCGCCCGGACGGCCGCCACCGCCCTCGGCAAACAGCACCACCGGGAGTTGCTGCTGCAGCGCCAGGCCCAGCAGGCGGTCGGTTTTTTGGTGGTTGCGCATGCCCTGGGTGCCGGCCAGCACGGTGGCGTCATAGGCCATCACCACGGCGCGGGTCGCGTCCGTGCCGAATTGCGCCTGGTTGATGCTGCCGATGCCAGTCACCATGCCGTCGGCCGGGGTGTTGCGCTGCAGGTCTTCCTCGCTGCGCCGGCTGCGCTGGGCGGCTACTGCCAGCGCGCCGTACTCGACAAAGCTGCCCGGGTCACACAGGTCGGCGATGTTCTCCCGCGCGCTGCGCAGGCCCAGCGCGTGGCGCTTGGCCATGGCCTCGGGCCGGCTGGTGTCCAGCGTCAGGGCCTGCCGCTGCTGCAGGCGCAGCAGGTCGGGCCGCACGGCAGACGGGGCAGCCGGGCCTGGTGTTGAAAGGCCTGGTGGGCTGGCTGAAAAACTTTGAGCGTTTTCGGCCTCTAGCCCTTGTTCCGCTTCAATAGCTTGCTCTATATTCAGCAGCATTTCGCCTTCAGCCACCAGCTCACCCGTTTCGCGCAACAGCGCACTCACACGGCCGGCGCAGGGTGCCCGCAATTCGTGCTCCATCTTCATGGCTTCCAACACCACGAGCAGCGCACCGGCCTGCACCAGGTCGCCGGGCTGTACCAGCCATTGAACAATTTGCGCTTGAAGGGGAGATCGAATGAAATGCATGCCGCGATTTTGCGGCAGTTCGCGGTCAGCACACGCGGGCCAGAGACCGTGGCAGCGCTCAGCCCCAGAGGGCAGCCGTTGGCGGCTCAATCAGGCCGTCGTGAAAGTGCATCGGTGTTGTACGGTCGAGTTGCTGCAACAGGGGGCCATCCAGGTCCACATAGCGGCAGCGTTGCGCCACCAGGAAGGCCGGTGCCATGGCCAGCGAGGTGCCACACATATTGCCCACCATGAGCCCCAGGCCGCGTTGCTCGGCCGCATCGGCCATGGCCAGGGCTTCGGTCAGGCCACCGCATTTGTCCAGTTTGATCGTGATGTATTGGTAACGGCCGACCAGGTTCGCCAGCGAGCTGCTATCTGTGCAGGATTCGTCGGCCGCCAGCGGAATCGGGGAGGCCAGACCGTCAAGCTCGGCGTCCTGGCCACGCGGCAGGGGCTGCTCCACCAGCTCGACACCCAGTGCTGCCAGCTCGGGCAGCAGCGCCAGCAGCAGTGCACGCGACCAGGCCTGGTTCGCATCGACCATGAGCCGCGCCTGCGGATGCTCCTCGCGCGCCATCCGAACGATTTCGACATGGCGCTGCGCATCGACCTTGAGCTTGAGCAGCGGGTACTGGCGGGCGGCCCGCAACTTGCGCCGGGTGGTGGCCTCGTCGCCCAGGCCGATGGTGTAGGCCGTGATGACCGGCTTCAGCCCGGCAAGACCAGCCTGGCGCCAGGCGGGTACGCCAGTCTGCTTGGCGCGCAAGTCCCACAGGGCACAGTCCAGCGCATTGCGGGCGCCACCCGCTGGCAGCAGGCGCATCAGGTCGGCGCCGCTGATGTCGTCATGCAACTGGTCAAGCACACCAGCGATTTGTCCAGCCATGCTGTGTGGCGTCTCGCCGTCGTAATCAACCCCGGCTGCCTCGGCACGGCCGGCATGCCCCTGCTCGTCGGCCAAGCCCAACATCAACACCGGCAGGTCGGTGATGACCTCGCGTGCAATCTCGAAGGGCTCGGTCATCGCCCAATGTTCGATGCTGGTGCGGCAGCTGATCATCGTGCCAGCAGGGCGGCGGCCAGCGCGTCAACGCCGCCGCGCATCGGGTCCACCACTGGCAGGCCCAGCTTGAGTCCGACACTCGCGGCGTAGGCTAGCCACTGGGCATCCGTGAGAGACGACGAGTTGATGCTGACCCCCACGCAACGCGCCCGCCGGTTGGTCAGGCGGGCCGCCTCCAGGTATCGGTCGATCGCGTGCTGAAGATCAGGGATAGGACAGTCGGGGTAACCCTCGATGGTGTCGCGGGACGGGTCGTGGCAGAGCACCAAGGCATCGGGTTGTGAGCCATGCACCAGGCCCAGCGTCACCCCGGCATAAGCCGGGTGAAAAAGCGCGCCCTGGCCCTCGATCACGTCCCAGTG
>CAMATS010000209.1 GCA_945861195.1 Rhodoferax sp. OV413 | reverse complement strand
ACGCGTTCTACAACAGGCTCGGCGAGATCGAAATCTACGCGCTGCCCTCGACATCTTTCGTGCGCCGCGACTATAGCGAGCTGCACCGCAGTGCGCCGGGCGAAGGCGATGAGTTCGGACGCAACGATACGGGCAAGCTGGGCTTCTACTGGGTCGACGTCTACGAGCATGGCCATGTCGCGCGGATGGTCGAGACCAGCGGCGGCACCGGCGCGCTCGACCTCTGGATCCCGGGCCATCCGAAGGACCCTGGCGAAACGCCGCTCGGTGTGAGTCTGCGCCATTCGTGGTGCGAACTGATCGAGTTGCCGTACAACCCGCCGGTAGACGAATTCGCGCGGCGTGTGGTGCGCAATGACCACCCGGTACAGGCGCTCTGGAGCGCGGGGATTCGCGCGCTGCGAGCGCCCGTTGGCGACCTGCTCGATGCGCGCGTACGCGCCCGCGTCGCGGACATGGTGGCGCTCGGCCACCGCTTCACCTTCTTCTCTGCAGGCTTGCCGGGGCGAGAGTTGCTCGAAGCGCTGCAGCAGCACGCGGCGCTGTTGACGCACTGGGAGTGCGTGCTGCCGCTGCATGCCATGGACGAGTTAGCGCGATGCGCCGGCCCTTTGGTGAGCGCCAGCGGCATTCGCCTGCTCGTGGCCAACTTGCGCAGCGGCAACGCAGGCAATACGCGCAAGGAGCCCGGCAAGCACTACGCGGCGTCCGGCTTCGCCGTGGACGAGATCGACATCGCGCGCAGCCTTCTGCAAGGACCGCTCTCCGGCGTAGCGGCGGGACTGTGTTTCGGCATACCGCGCACCGACCCGCTGGAGCCGGCGCTCAAGGCATTGACGTGCCTGGCCGACGCGACGGGCGCGCTCGTGGTGGCGACGCGCTCCCTGATGGGTGACGGCCCGAACGATGCCGAACAGGACGCGCAGCGCGACCGCCTGCTGGTCGAAGAGGCGCTGGAGCTGGCCCGACGCTATCCTCGCGTCGAACTGCAACTCGACACCTTTATGGATATCGACCGTGGCTACTATGTCCGCCAGGGTCTCGTGGACCGGCGCTGCAATTGGCATCCGGCCGGTAAGGCGCTGGCCCTAGCGCGCGCTGCACAGCTTTCCGCTTCTCGCATTACCTCTTGACAAGGAGTCATCCCGCCATGCCACTATTCCGCTGCCCACGCCTGCTCGCCCTGGTCTTTTTGACTGCACTGACCGTCGCTTCAGCGCAGGACTATCCCAACAAGCCCGTCCGCATCCTGGTACCGTTTCCTGCCGGTGGCGCCGTGGACATCATCGCGCGCCAGATGACAGTTGACCTGGCGACCAGCCTGGGCCAAAGCGTTGTCGTGGACAACCGACCCGGAGCCAGCGGCAACATCGCCATGGGCGCTGCTGCCAAGGCTGCGCCCGATGGTTACACCCTGGTGCTGGCCAGCGCCTCACTGGCGATCAACAAGTCGCTGATCAAGTCTACGCCGTTTGACCCGCGCAAGGATTTCACGCCGGTGGCACTGGTGGCCATGGTGCCTTCGCTGCTCGTGGTCAATCCCACGTTCGGTGCGACCTCTGTGACCGACCTTGTGGCGCGTGCAAAAGCCAGCCCCGGCGCCGTGAACTACGGCTCCAACGGCGTGGGCACCACGCAGCACCTGGCGGCGTCGGCCTTTGCGCTGCGCACCGGCGCGCAGATTACCCACGTGCCTTACAAGGGGGTGGACCAACTGGTGCCCGATTTGCTCAGCGGTCGCATTCAGATGTCATTCAACAACGTGGCGTCGATGCAGGGCCAGTTGAAGGCCGGCACGCTGAAAGCGCTGGCGATCGGTCGTGCCACGCGCTGGAGCGACATGCCTGACACGCCCACCTACGCCGAGGCCGGCATTGGAGGGCTGGAGTATTCAAGCTGGGTCGGGTTGTTTGGCCCGGCCGGTCTGCCGCAGGCGGTCGTCGATAAGCTCAGCAAGGCCGTGGCGGTCGCCCTTGCAAACCCAGAGACGCGCGCGAAGATACAAGCCAGCGGTAACGAGGTCGCGGGTGGTTCGCCGGCAGAGCTGTCGGCATTCCTGGCCGAAGAGATCGGCAAGTGGAGCAAGACCATTGCAGCCGCAGGCTTGCAAGCAGAGTGAGTTGGTTGCTACCTTTGGCCGCCTGAATCGTGTTGAAAGCCAATCAGCCAACTCAGATTTTTGTGCCATTTGACGAATCTGGACCAGAGCTGTGCAGGCAGTTGGCCTACCACCCCGCGCGGCCAAACCTCCAGTGAAAAATTTTTTGTAACCGCAGCTTCAAGCCTATACTGCAAATATATTAAGAAGCTATTTGAACCGTGTATCGGTTCAATATTTGAGGAGTCAAACCATGAAGAATCCCCGCTGGAAAGGCATATTTCCCGCTGTCACCACCAAGTTCCACGCGGATGAGAGCCTGGATCTGGAGGGCACAGCGCGGCATCTGGACTTTCAGATCCGCAATGGCATCCACGGCCTGGTGACCGGCGGTTCTCTGGGCGAAGCCAGCACCCTCAGTCTAGAAGAAAAGTTGCTGGTCGCCAAAAACGCGCTTGAGGTGAGCAAGGGCCGGGTGCTGGTGCTGGCCAATATTTCCGAGACCAGTACCCGCGAGGCCATCCGCTATATCGAGGGTGCCAACAAGATAGGCGTGGACGGCTTCATGGTCATGCCCTCGGTCATTTACGTGGCCGATGCGCGCGAAGCCATGCAAAACCTGCGCACCATGGCCGCAGCGGCACAAAAGCCCATGATGATTTACAACAACCCTGTGGCCTACCGGGTGGACCTCAAGCCCGAACACATGCTGGCCCTGGCCGATTGCGAGTGGCTGGTGGCGATCAAGGAAAGCAGCGACAACATCCGGCGCATCACCGATTTGCGCAATACCGTGGGCGAGCGCTACCAGTTGTTCCTGGGCGTTGACGATCTGGCCTATGAAGGCCTGGCCCTGGGCTGCGATGGCTTGCTGGCCGGGGTGGGCTGCACCTTTCCACGCGAGACCGTGGCCCTGTACGACCTGATGGTTGCCGGGCGCTTTGCCGAGGCCCTCAAGCTCTACCAGTGGATGACGCCCATGCTGCACCTGGACGTGTCCACCAAGCTGGTGCAAAATTTGAAGTTGATTGACGTGGTGGCCGGCACCGGCACCGAACACATGCGCCGCCCGCGGCTGCCCTTGATCGGCGCCGAACGCGAATTTGTAGAGACTATCGTAAAGACTGCCTTGGCTACGCGCCCGGCGCAATACCAGTCCGTACCCTGAGCATCGCGTGCCGCCCGCCCAGGCGGAATAGGTGTGCAAGTCTCCGTTGTTCTATTTATTTCACAATTTTTTGAGGTGATGATATGAAGAAGAAATCCCTCGCGGTACTGGCTGTTGGTTCCGCTTTATTGTGCGCCGGGCACCTGACCTGATGGTTCCCGGCGTTTACTACTGATAGTCACTCGCGCACGCCAGCCCCCCTAAAAAAAAAGAGGACTTGCGGGCGCATGTATGGAAATTTTTTTATGCAGGTCCAAACCATCCAAGGCGAAGCGCTCACCTCTGGATCGGCTCGCGGGCCGGTACTGTTTAGCGACACCGCACTGAGTTTCTGGGGTGGTGTTGCGCCCACCAGCGGCGAAGTTATCGACCGCCACCATCCATTAAGCGGACAGATCATCACCGGCAAAGTGCTTGCCATACCCAAGGGCCGCGGCTCTTGCACCGGCAGCAGCGTGCTGATGGAAGTCATACTCAACGGCAACGGCCCTTCGGCCCTGGTGCTGGAACAAACCGACGAGATACTGGCGCTTGGCGCTATCGTGGCTGAGCTGGTGTTCGGCCGCGCCCTGCCCGTGGTGAGTGTGGGCAGCGCCACTTTTGCCCGGCTGCGCCATGCCGTCTGGGCCGAGGTGCTAGCCGATGGCCAGGTGCGGCTGAGCGACCAAGCGCCGCCCGCATCACCACCCCAGTCAGCAAGCAAATCTTGGTCCGAATCAGCCGCCAAAGCCCTGGCCCTTAGCAGCGCGCCCACCGACATTCAGCTCAGCGCGCAAGACCTGGAAATTCTTGCAGGCGGCCAAGGCAAAGCGCGCCAGGTGGCCATGCAAATTGTGCTGCGTATGGCGCGTTTGCAAGGCGCGAGTGAACTCATCGATGTGGTGCAAGCGCATATCGACGGCTGCATTTACACCGGCTCGGCCAGCCTGCGCTTTGCGCAGCAACTGTGCGCCTGGGGCGCGCAAGTCAAAGTGCCGACCACCCTTAATTCAATTTCGGTGGACCAGCGCCGCTGGCGTGCGCTGGGCATAGACCCGGTGTTTGGCGAACCCGCCAGCGCTCTGGGCCAGGCCTATGTGGACATGGGCGCACAAGCGAGCTACACCTGCGCGCCTTATCTGCTTGACACCGCACCGCTGGCGGGCGAGCACATCGTCTGGGCCGAATCCAATGCAGTGGTCTATGCCAACAGCGTGCTGGGCGCGTACACCGCCAAATACGCAGACTTTTTAGACATCTGCATTGCCCTGACCGGCCGCGCACCCAAGGCCGGTTGCCACCTGCAGGACAACCGCTATGCCACGCTGCGCATCGAAGTACCCGCCCCGGCGGGTGCGGACGATGCCTACTACCCCTTGCTGGGCTACCAGGTCGGTTTGCTCTGCGGTGCCCAGATACCCGTGCTCTGCGGACTGCAAAACGCAGCGCTCAGCAATGACGACCTGAAGGCCTTTGGGGCCGCCTTTGCCACCAGCAGCGCCGCGCCCATGTTCCATATTGTTGGCGCTACGCCCGAGGCGCCCGACGCCGCCACAGCGCTGGGCGGCAAAGCGCCTTTGCAAAGCTTCAAGGTTAGCCTGCAAGACTTGCAACAGTGCTGGCGCGAACTGAGTAGCTCGGCCGAGTCCGCAGTGGATTTGGTGGCCCTGGGCAATCCGCATTTCTCGGCGACCGAGTGCCACGCGCTAGCCCGCTTGCTGCAAGGCCGCCAACGCCACCCCGGCACCCAGACCGTGCTCACCCTGGGCCGCGCCGTAAAGGAGCAAGCGCGGGCCAATGG
>CAMATS010000208.1 GCA_945861195.1 Rhodoferax sp. OV413 | reverse complement strand
ACGCCTCGCAGTGGGCACCCTGGGTGAGCCAGTCGCCGCCGGGCATCGTGTACGCCAATTTGCGCCAGCGCAACCATTTCGCCAGCCTGATCAGCCTGGGCCTGGTGGCCCTGATCTGGCTGGCCGCCCGTCGCGGCAAGCCTGAGGTGCCGCCGTCGTGGGCCTGGGTGTTGGCGGCGGCCTGGCTGGGGTTGGGTAACGGCTTGTCTTCCTCGCGCACCGGCCTGTTGGAACTGGTGTTGCTGCTGGGCCTGTTTGGCTTAGTGTGGCGCCGCAGCCAGGCGCCTGGCTTGCACCGGCTGCTGCTGGCGGCGCTTGTGGGCTATGTCTTTGCGGTGCTGGTGCTGCCATGGCTAGGCTCGACCGACTCAGGTTTGCTTGCCCGTTTTCAGCGCGAGCCAGCTGCATGCGCGAGTCGTTCGGCCCTGTGGTCCAACGTGCTGTACCTGATCGGCCAGCAGCCAATCACGGGCTGGGGTTGGGGCGGCCTGATTTACGGCCAATTCATCACGCTGTTCCCGGGGCTGCGCTTTTGCGGTCTGATTGACAACGCGCACAACGCGCCACTGCATCTGGCGGTGGAGTTTGGGGTGCCCGCCGCCGTGCTGGTGTGCGGCTATGTGCTGTGGAAACTGGTGCTCGCCCGGCCCTGGGCCGAGCGGGACCGCCAGCGCCAGTGGGCCTGGGCCGGGCTAGCGGTGATCGGCTTGCACAGCCTGCTGGAGTACCCGCTGAGCTACGGGCCGTTCCAGCTGGCTGCCCTGGGGTGCCTGCTGGCGCTGTTGCCCACGTCGTCAGATCCAGCCTCGCGCTGGGGCCGCTTATGGCGCTTGGCGGCGGCTTGGCGTGTGGGCGCCGCCATGGGCGTGTTGGCCCTGGCGGCCTTTGCCACGCAGTGCTATCTGCAAGTCAGGTCTTACTACCCGCCCAGCGGCCAGCGCCTCGCGCCGTTTGCCCAAGGTTACATGGCGGTGCAGCCCCGGCCGTGGCTGTTTGGCGAGTGGCTGGACTTTGCCGAGGTGGCCAATACACCAGTAACCGACGCCAACGCTACCCACATGTTGGCGCTGTCCGAGCGGGTGGTGCAGTGGCGGCCGGTACCGGCCGTCATTGAGCCGCTGCTGCGCAGCGCCGTGTTGGCGCAGCGCCACGACCTGGCCTTGGCCTATGTGGAGCGCTACAAGGCGGCCTATCCCGGTGAGTATGCAGAGTGGGCCAAACTTAATCAGAAAAATTGAGATTCTTAATTGGGGTCAGATTCCAATTAATTTTCAAAAAGCCCCCCACATCGCCCCTTACCATCGGCATTCTTGTTTAGAGACCCCGCCTGCACCATGACCACTCCCGCATTCCGCTTCACCCAACTCCGCAAGAACTACGGCAAACGCCCGGTGCTGCATGGCATTGACCTGCAGATCGGGCAGGGAGAATTTTTTGGCCTGGTGGGCATGAATGGCGCGGGCAAGACCACGCTGCTCAAGTGCCTGCTGGATTTTTGCGCCATCGACGGCGGCGGCATCGAGATTGCGGGTGTCAGCAACCGCCTGACGCAGTCGCGCAAGCCCTTGGCTTTTTTGCCCGAGCGCTTCATGCCGCCCTATTACCTGAACGGGCGCGATTTTTTGAAGTACATCCTGAAGCTGCAGGGCCTGCCCTACAACGAAGCCCTGGCGCTGGAGATGCTGGCCGCGCTCGACCTGGACGCCGCCGCGCTGAGCCGGCCGGTGCGGGCTTACTCCAAGGGCATGACGCAAAAGCTCGGGCTGGCCTCCTGCTTCTTGGCCAACAAAGATATTTATGTGCTGGATGAGCCCATGAGCGGGCTAGACCCAAAAGCGCGTGCGCTGCTCAAAGCGCAGCTGACCCGCCAGCGCGAAGCCGGCCGAACCCTGTTTTTTAGCTCGCATGCGCTGGCGGATGTAGAAGTAATCTGCGACCGCATGGCCATCCTGCACCAGGGCGAGCTGCGCTACGTGGGCTCCCCCGCCGGCTGCCGCGAACAGTTTGGCGCGGCCACGTTGGAGCAGGCTTATTTGACTTGCATTGCCTGAGGGCATGGCTCCCCGCATGAAACCGGGGATGACGCCTTGGCCAGCAATTGCAGGCCCAGCGCCTCTTGCCCGGCGCCCCGTGCAGCGCGTAAGCGAAAGCGTGTTTCAGCGTCAAATTCCGCCCTTTGCCCTGCGCATCTCATACTTCGTCGACGGGTTGACCGATGACTTGTCCACTGCGATGGTGAAAAGGATTCAAAACCGCTACGACGTTGAGATTTGGCCATGGGAACTTCGCCAGATGGCCGCCAGGCGCACACCAGACAATACTCGCAGCTGATGTCAACCTACGAATTTGTGCTCACCTTGAAAGTAATCGTCGTGTGACGACCAGGAGTGGCTATTGGGACCTGTTGCTCCATTGCCGCGGTCCGCTGCAGAAATCAGGGTACTGACCCATTGAAATCGAGATTGTCAGCCACGACCACAAAATCTTCAAGCATCTTTCGATTCGACGGTAGCCACAAGTTATACGCCCCAGGGTCTTCCGGCGCGCGTCAAGTTAGTTGTCGCCTCATTAATGCTCGTCGGCCATGGCAAGCACCGCATTGATGAATTCAGTTGACATGTAGATCTGGCTTGCAATGATCAGGTCGATGCTGGGTTTTACATGCTTGATCAAGCCCGCTTTTTTGGCTTGAATCAGCACCCCGACGGAGCCAATTGTCTTTATTTGGTTGATCTGCGCGACCTTTCTGCCTTTTTTGTCATCAATCAATAGGTAGTCAGCGCCTGCCGATTTGTACAACACCATTGCCTGGGTTTCGCCCGCGTCCGCATAAGCGTCCAGATATACAAAATCCGCCATGTCTACTTGTCTGATCTTTCCTTGCAGGTAGGCGTGTAGACGCATGGCCTGTGGTTTGTCGGCCAAGGTGACTTCCCTGTAAACCGCCTCTGGTACCAGCACCTCGCCAAAAAGGGCGTCCAACCACGACAAGCCGTCGCATGTGGCCAGCGCAATCAGCGCGGAAGCGTCAGCGACGAGAAGCATCAGGCGCTCAGCCCTGCGATTTCTTGGGCCAGTTCGTCTGGGCTGATGTCCATGGTTGGGACTTGGTTGGCTTTGCAGACACTCATAAACTCATAGATGTCCAATCCCGCCAGTTGGGCCGCTTTGGACAGGGTGACACGCGTTTGCTGGTACAACCACAAGGCATAGGAGATACGAATCTCCTTTTGCACCTGGCTCGCCCCGCAGAAGGCCACAAAGTCACTGGGAAGGTCTATCGCGATTTGCATACTTTTTTCCCCTTGGATACGTACCCGTCTAGTTTACCAAGCACATCCTTTTTGTCCGGTGCGTTGTGGCTAGTTTGGACCAAGGGGCACCTACCCACCCACGCGCCGGCCATTCCCGGCCCCAACCGGGAATCCAGGACGTCATGGATCCCCGCTTGCGCGAGGATGACAGATGGCCGTCATTCCTGGCCACCTTGTCGTCATTCCTGGCCACGACCAATGGGATGGACGCCCCCACCTAGGCGGCACCGCAATGTGCCAAAGTGGAGGTGTTTACCAACCCACTTAAACAGACAGGAGCATCCGATATGAAGGTTACAACAGTAGGCATCGATCTGGCAAAAAATGTGTTCCAACTGCACGGAGTCAATGAGTTTGGCAAGACCGTCATTAAGAAGCAGATCCGGCGCGACCAGGTGGCCGAGTTCTTCGTAAATCTGCCTGCTTGCCTGATTGGCATGGAAGCCTGTGGAAGTGCACATCACTGGGCTCGAAAACTGCAAGGTTTTGGTCACACCGTCAAGTTAATGGCGCCTCAATTCGTCAAGCCCTACGTCAAGACCAACAAAAACGATGCCGCCGATGCTGAGGCAATATGCGAAGCGGTGGCCCGACCCAATATGCGCTTTGTGCCGATCAAGAACATCGAGCAGCAGGCGGTTTTGTCGCTGCACCGGGTCCGTCAGGGTTTTGTGAAGGCACGCACGGCCCAGGCTAACCAGATTCGCGGTTTGTTGTCGGAGTTTGGCCTAATCGTTCCACAGGGAATTGGCTACATCGCGTCGCGTGTGCCTGAACTTATTGAAGATGCCAGCAACGAATTGCCAGGTTCATTTCGGCTTCTGGTGCAGCGATTGCTGGACCATTTGAAGGAGCTCGACCGGCAGGTCGATGAACTGGAGTCGCAGATCGTGAAATGGCATCGCCAAAGTGATGCTAGTAGCAAGTTGGCACAAGTCCCAGGCATTGGCCCCATCACCGCCAGCGCGCTGGTGGCTTCACTGGGGGATGCGAAGAACTTTGACGGTGGCCGTCAGGTTGCCGCCTGGCTGGGCCTAGTGCCCAAACAGCACTCCAGTGGTGGCAAACAGAACCTGCTGAGTATCAGCAAACGCGGTGATACCTATCTGCGAACCCTACTTATTCACGGCGCGCGTTCAGTAATTTACCGGGCGCAGCAGAAGCCAGAATCCTGCAGTTGGATTAACGGGGTAGTTAATCGACGGAACAAGAATGTGGCGGCCGTGGCGCTGGCCAACAAAAATGCTCGCATCGTATGGGCATTGTTGGCCCACGACAGAGAGTTCCGGTCTGACTACGCGGCCGCCAAAGCGGCCCCATAGTCAGATCGGTTGGATGCGAAGAGCGAGAAGAACAAAGCAGGGAGAACTGAACCACCGATTGCTCAGGCGATCATGAAGTGATGGCAAAACAGGTCAGACCGTGGTTGGCAAAACCCGAGATTCCCGAGGCACACAAAGTGCGAACGACCGATCGAGGAGTCAACCAGCGAATCCCATCAGGGACAGCGGCGCAAGCCGCATTCAAAGTCCGAATGTACGGGTGCAATCTTTACCTTCAAACCGTCATGAATTGAAAGCCTGGCAAATTCGGGGGCGTCCATGTACGGGATTTCCACCCGACGCCCGGCACACTGTTCACCCGCGAGTACCACGGCAAGGTGCACCAGGTGATCGCCACGGCCGACGGCCAGTACGAATTTGAAGGTCGCCCTTACCGCAGCCCCTCGATGATTGCGCGAGAGATCACCAGCAG
>CAMATS010000207.1 GCA_945861195.1 Rhodoferax sp. OV413 | reverse complement strand
CCGGCTTCTGACAGGCCACTGAGATCGCCTTTGACATCGGCCATGAAGACCGGTACCCCACGCGCTGAAAAGCCCTCGGCCAGGGTTTGCAGGGTGATGGTTTTCCCAGTGCCGGTGGCCCCAGTGATCAGGCCGTGGCGGTTGGCCTTGTCTGGGCGCAGAAAACTTTGAACCAGGGATTTGCCGGCGTTGCGCTGGGCGATCAGGATGCCGCTGTCTTGGTTGGAGCCCATAAAAATCCCAAAAAGTACAATTCAGTCGATAGCGTAACGAATTTTTTGAAGGATTCCCCATGGCAGGGCACAGCAAATGGGCCAATATCCAGCACCGCAAGGGTCGACAGGACGAAAAGCGCGGCAAGATCTGGACCCGCATCATTCGCGAGATCACCGTGTCAGCCCGTGCCGGTGGCGGCGAGCTCAGTGCCAACCCGCGGCTGCGGCTGGCGGTGGACAAGGCCAAGGCCGCCAACATGCCGGCTGAGCGCATCAAGTACAACATCGACAAGGCCACCGGCAACCAGGAGGGCGTGAGCTATGAAGAAATCCGCTACGAGGGCTACGGCATTGCCGGTGCTGCCATCATTGTCGACACCATGACCGACAACCGGGTACGCACGGTGGCCGAGGTTCGCCACGCCTTCAGCAAGCATGGCGGCAACATGGGCACCGAAGGTTCGGTGGCCTTCCAGTTCAAGCACTGCGGCCAGCTGATTTTTGCCCCCGGCACGCCTGAAGACCAGGTGATGGATATCGCCCTGGAGGCCGGCGCCGAGGATTTGATCAAGGGTGATGATGGTGCGCTTGAGGTGTTGACCGAGCCGGTGAATTTTGAGGCGGTGCGCAACGCCTTGGAAGCGGCAGGTTTTGTGCCAGCGGTGGTGGGCGTGACCATGCGGGCAGAAAACCTGGTGGAGCTAGGCGGCGAGGATGCGCTGCGCATGCAAAGGCTGCTCGATGTCATCGAAGAACTCGATGATGTGCAAGAGGTCTACCACAACGCCCAATTTGACAGCGTCACCGAATGAAGGTTTTGGTGGTTGGTGGCGGCGGTCGTGAGCATGCCCTGGCTTGGAAGCTGGCGCAATCTCCCCGGGTGCAAAAAGTTTATCTGGCGCCGGGCAACGGTGGCACAGCGCTGGATGCAGCCCTTGAAAATGTGCCCATCACCGATGTTCAGGCGCTCGCAGCCTGGGCAGTTGCCAACCAGATCGGGCTGACCGTGGTCGGGCCCGAAGCGCCGCTGGCAGCGGGCCTGGTTGATGAATTTCGGCTGTTGGATCTGCGGGTCTTTGGCCCGACCCGTCAGGCTGCGCAACTCGAGAGTTCCAAAGCCTTCTCCAAGGCTTTCATGCAGCGTCACGGTATTCCAACTGCCAAGTACCAGGTGTTTACCGATGTTGTGGCAGCCCATGCTTATATCGACCTGTGTGGTGCGCCGATTGTGGTCAAGGCCGACGGGCTGGCTGCAGGCAAGGGGGTGGTGGTGGCCGAAACCCTGGCCCAGGCAAAGCAGGCGGTGTCTGCCATGCTGCAAGACAGCCCGAGCTCCGGGGCACAGAGCGGCGGTGCGCGGGTGGTGATTGAGGAGTTTTTGAGCGGCGAAGAGGCCAGTTTCATTGTCATGTGCGACGGCAAGAGCGCGCTTGCACTCGCCACGAGCCAAGACCACAAACGCCTGCTCGATGGCGACAACGGCCCCAACACCGGCGGCATGGGGGCCTACTCGCCGGCGCCGGTGGTCACGCCGGCAGTGCATGCCCGGGCGATGCGGGAAATCATCCTGCCCACGCTGCGCGGCATGGCAGCCGAAGGCATACCCTACACCGGCTTTCTCTATGCGGGCCTGATGATAGATGCGGCCGGCCAGCCCAGGGCGCTGGAGTTCAATTGCCGGCTTGGCGACCCCGAAACCCAGCCAATTTTGATGCGGCTGAAGTCTGACCTGCTGGAGGTTTTGCTGGCTGCAACCGAGCCCGCTGCACAGGGACAACTCGACCAAATCGAGCTGCAGTGGGACCGCCGAACTGCCCTGGGCGTGGTGCTTGCCGCCCAGGGCTATCCCATTAGGCCGCGCCAGGGCGACCCGATCAGCGGCCTGCCCCAGGTGGGCAGCGAGGAGGCCATGGTGTTCCACGCCGGCACCAGCCTGCAGCAGGGCCGCTTGCTCAGCAGTGGCGGGCGGGTGTTGTGCGTCACTGGCCTGGCCGACAACCTGCTCCAGGCCCAACAGCGGGTCTACGGCATCATTCGCGGTATTGAACTCGACGGCATGCAGTACCGGCGCGATATCGGCCACCGGGCCCTCAAGCCGCGAACAAACGACAAACCCACTGGATGACCATGGCGGCAACAAAGCTTGAGCAAACCCAAGTGGTGGGGGTGCGGGACTACTTGTTGGGTCTGCAGGCCCGCATTACCGCGGCCGTGGTGGCTGTGGATGGCGGCAGCTTTGTCGTCGACGCCTGGGAGAAGGCCCCCGGCGAACTATTGCAAGGCACGGGCGTGACCCAAATTCTGGAAGCCGGCTCGGTGTTTGAGCGGGCCGGTTGCGGTTTCTCGCACGTGCGCGGGCCCCGGTTGCCGCCATCGGCCACCCAGCACCGCCCGGAGCTTGCTGGCGCGCCCTTCGAGGCCATGGGCGTGTCGCTGGTGTTTCACCCCCGCAACCCCTATGTGCCCACAGTGCACATGAATGTGCGCATGCTGGCCGCACAGGGCAGCGACGGGAGCAGCGTGTGCTGGTTTGGCGGTGGCATGGACCTGACCCCCTACTACGGCTTTGACGAAGACGCCCGCCACTTTCATGCCACTTGCAAAGCGGCGCTGGAGCCCTTTGGGGCGGACAAATACCCCCGCTTCAAGACCTGGTGTGACGAGTATTTCGTGCTCAAACACCGTGCCGAGCAGCGCGGCGTGGGCGGCGTATTTTTTGATGATTTTTCCGAGCTTGGCTTCGAGCGCAGCCTGGCCATGATGCAGGCGCTGGGCGACGGCCTGCTGCCGGCCTACCTGCCGATCGTGCAGCGGCGTAAGGACAGCCCCTATGGCGAGCGCGAGCGGGCCTTTCAGTTGTACCGCCGCGGCCGCTATGTTGAGTTCAATCTGGTGTGGGACCGTGGCACCCACTTTGGCCTGCAGTCGGGCGGTCGCACCGAATCGATTTTGCTGTCGATGCCGCCGCTGGCGAGTTGGTCCTACCAGCACAAGCCGCAGGACGGCTCCCCCGAAGCCCGGCTCTACAGCCACTTCCTGGTGCGCCGTGATTGGCTCGAGCACAGCGGCACTGACTAATTGAGCCCTTGATTCACAACCCAAAAATTGGCGTGTTTGGCGGCTCGTTTGACCCGCCACACGCCGCCCATCGTGCCTTGGCGCTCAGCGCTCTGCAACACCTTGAGCTCGACCGCTTGCTGATTGTGCCCACTGGCCAGGCCTGGCATAAAAAGCGCACCCTGAGCGCGTCCCACCACCGCTTGGCCATGGCGCGGCTGGGCTTTGCTGATTTGGCTCGGGTTGCCATCGACACCCGAGAAATTGAGCGCCCAGGCCCGAGCTACACCATAGACACCCTGCGGGAGATTGCTGCCGATTGGCCGGGCGCCGATCTGTTTTTGCTGATTGGCGAAGACCAGGCCCGGGCCTGGCAGCAATGGCACGAGGGCGCGCAAATCGCCCGCCTGGCTACAATCTGCGTCGCTGTGCGGCCGACGAGCAGCGGGGAAGAAGGCGATTTTCAGGCCCCGCAAGCCTGGCAGCAGCGGTTTTTGCGCCTGCCTTTGGCGCCCATGGCGCTTAGCGCCACCGAGCTACGCGCCCGTCTGGGTGCACACCAAAACGTGAGCCAGCTGGTCCCGGAGCCAGTGGCCCGTTATATTGAAGACCACCACCTCTACCAAGCGACTTGATGACTACTGCCACCACCGCCAAAAAAGACATTCAAAAACTCCAGCGGGCCATCGTCGATGGTCTGGAAGACGTGAAAGCGCAGGACATCAAGGTGTTTGATACCGAACACCTCTCGGCGCTGTTTGAGCGGGTCATTGTGGCTTCGGGCAGTTCCAACCGTCAGACCAAGGCATTGGCCAGCAGCGTTTCGGATGCGGTGCGCGAGGCTGGTTTCCCCAAGCCCCGCCTCGAGGGCGAGGCCAACGGAGAATGGATCATCGTCGACTGCGGGCAGGCGGTGGTGCATGTGATGCAGCCTAACATTCGTCAGTACTACAACCTCGAAGAGTTGTGGGGCGACAAGGCGGTACGCCTGAAATTAGGCATGGCCAAGCCGCTGCTCAAAATTCAGGCTGCCCCCAAAAGTGTCGTCCCGCCAGTGACTGGCCTGAAACGCTCCAACGCGGCCAAAAAAGGTGTCGCTCAGGCCTTCCCGTCAAAAGCCCAGATCAAGAAGACCGCCGCGGCCAAAGCCCCGGCGAAAACTCCGGCCAAGCGCGCGGCCAAGACCGTGGCCAAGACAGCGGTTAAGACTGTGGCCAAGACCGTGGCTAAAAAGCCGGCGGCCAAAAAAGCTGCTGCGTCCAGCGCCTGAGGGCGGGCCCGTGCGGCTGCTGATTGTTGCGGTCGGCCAGCGTCTGCCCGACTGGGCGCAAAGCGCCTGGGCTGACTATGCCAAACGCTTTCCAGCCGAGCTCAAGGTCGAACTCAAAGCCGTCAAAACCGAGCCGCGCGGCTCGCGCAGCCTGCCCTCCCTGCTGGGTGCAGAGCGGGAGCGCATCGAAGCTGCGCTGCCCAAGGGCTGCCGCGTGGTGGCGCTTGACGAGCGCGGCACCGCGCTCAGCACAGTGGCGCTGGCAGACAAGTTGCGGACCTGGCAGCTTGATGCCGACGATGTGGCGCTGGTGATCGGCGGCCCGGACGGGCTTGAGCCGGCCTTCAGGCAGGCCGCGCATGAGCGCATTCGGCTCTCAGACCTGACGCTGCCCCATGCCTTGGTCCGGGTGTTGCTGATTGAGCAGTTGTACCGGGCTTGGTCGATCAATGCCAAACACCCTTACCACCGTGAATAAATTTATTTATCTCGCCTCACAAAGCCCGCGCCGGCAACAGTTGCTCGAGCAACTGGGCGTGCCCTACGA
>CAMATS010000206.1 GCA_945861195.1 Rhodoferax sp. OV413 | reverse complement strand
AGGAGACAGGCATGCGCATACTCATTGCCGAGGACGATCAGGTGCTGGCCGACGGCTTGCTGCGCACCCTGCGCAGTTCGGGTGCCGCTGTGGACCATGTGGCAAGCGGCAACGAGGCCGACGCTGCCCTGATGACCAATACCGAGTTTGATCTCCTCATCCTTGACCTCGGCCTGCCAAATATGCATGGGCTTGCAGTGCTGAAAAAATTGCGCGCCCGGGGCTCTTCTTTGCCGGTGTTAATCCTGACTGCTGCTGACAGTGTGGAAGAACGAGTGCGCGGCCTTGATCACGGCGCAGACGACTACATGGCCAAGCCGTTCAGCCTGCAGGAGCTTGAAGCGCGCGTTCGCGCCTTGACCCGGCGCGGCATGGGCGCGGCGAGCAACACCATCAAGCATGGCCCGCTGGTGTTTGACCAGCTCGGCCGGGTGGCCACAATGGATGGGCTGATGGTCGATTTATCGGCGCGCGAGCTCGGCCTGCTTGAGGTGCTGCTGCAGCGCAGCGGGCGCCTGGTCAGCAAAGATCAGTTGGTCGAGCGGCTGTGCGAGTGGGGCGAGGAGGTCAGCAACAATGCCATTGAGGTGTACATCCATCGCCTGCGCAAGAAGATTGAAAAAGGCCCGATCCGCATTGCCACGGTGCGCGGTTTGGGCTACTGCCTGGAGAAAATCCCTGTCTAAGCCTGTTTGCAAGCGGGCTTGTGCTGGCCTCAGCCGCCTGCCAAGGTCACAGCTTGCGATGCGAGCCGGGGCGAGCCCGGCATGAGTATTTTTCGGCGTGAACAGCGCTCCTTGTTCGGTGAAATTCTGGACTGGATGCTCACCCCTTTGCTCTTGCTTTGGCCAATCAGTCTGGTGCTGACCTGGCTGGTGGCGCAAAACATAGCGGGCAAGCCCTTCGACCGGGCGCTGGAGCACAACGTCGGAGCCTTGGCGCAGTTGCTGGTTGTGCGAGATGGCAAGCTGACCTTTAACTTGCCGCTGCCGGCGCGTGAGTTGCTGCGGGCCGACGACGCCGACACCGTCTATTACCAGGTGTTGGGCGTCCAAGGCGAGCACCTGAGCGGCGAGCGCGGCCTGCCCTTGCCGCCCGAGAGCATGAAGGCAGTGCCAGGCGTGGTGCATATTCGCGACGACGAAATCCGTGGGGCAGACATCAAGGTCGCTTACACCTGGGTCAAACTTGACCTGCCGGGCGCACGCCCGGCGCTGGTTCAGGTTGCTGAGACCCTGGACAAGCGCTCGGTGCTTGCCACCGAGATTGTCAAAGGTGTGATGCTGCCGCAACTGGTTATTTTGCCCGCCGCCGTGTTGCTGGTCTGGTTGGCCTTGGTTCAGGGCATACGCCCGCTCAACCGGCTGGAGGAGCGCATCCGGGCGCGCCGCTCGGACGACCTGAGCCCGATCGACGCGCAGGCAGTGCCCCTTGAAGTCGCTCCCCTGGTCTCATCGGTCAACGACCTGCTGCTGCGGCTGCAGGTTTCAATTGCCACACAAAAGCGCTTTCTGGCTGATGCTGCACACCAACTCAAAACTCCCTTGGCCGGCCTGCGAATGCAGGCTGATCTGGCCCAACGTGAGGGCGCGGATGCCAACGAGCTCAAGCAGTCACTGCGCCAGATTGGCCGCGCCAGCGTGCGCGCCACCCACACCGTCAACCAGTTGCTGGCCTTGGCGCGGGCAGAAAGCAGCGGCATAGCCATGCCGCACCAGACCTGCGACTTGGCAGAGCTGAGCATGTCGGTGATTCAGGATTGTGTTGCGCGGGCAATTGAAAAACACATCGACCTAGGTTACGAAGGCTTGGCCGCGGGCCTGACTGACGGGCAGCTCAAGGGCAACCCCATACTGCTCAAGGAGCTGGTGCGAAACCTGGTGGACAACGCCATCAACTACACGCCATCGAGTGCCGAGCGCCCGGGTGTGATCACGGTGCGGGTACTGGCCGAATCATCAAACCAGGTGCTGGTGCTGCAGGTTGAGGATTCCGGCCCGGGCGTGCCAGTGGCCGAGCGGGAGCTGGTTTTCCAGCCCTTTTACCGGGCTCTTGGCACGGGTGCGGATGGCTCTGGTCTGGGCTTGGCCATCGTGCGGGAAATCGCCCAGCAGCACAATGCCATGGTGCACTTGGCAGAAACCCATGTTGCACAGGCCTCGCCTGGGGCCAGGTTCAGCATTCGTTTTTCTACCGAAGCGGCCCCCGGATAGCTCAGGAGCAGGGCTGCCAGCCGGTGTTGGCCAACTCGGCCCCGAGGCTGTCGAGCTTGCTTTGAAGCGCCGCATCGCTCAGCCTCACCCGCATCACAGCGCCCAGTGTCTCGGGCCGTTCCTGCACCACCAAGGCTTTTCGCAGGCCGCGTTTTTTCAATGCTTCCAAGGCCGTTGCAGCGGCCGATTGGCTGGTGAAATGTCCCAAAGACAAGCCCAGTTCGAGCTCAGGATTTGTCAGGGCTTCGACGGTGATGTTCAGCGCTGCCAACTCTGCCCGTTTGCTGGCGATGGTCAGCGGGCTGTAGTACTGTCCGATGTAGATAATCCAACGCGCTGGCAGGGTTGCCGGCGTCATGGCCCAGGCCTCAGGCGGCAGCAGCGGGCTCACCGATTGACGCAACAAGCTGGCTTTGCCCTGTTCCAGGGGGTCGGACTGCAGACAGGGGCCTTCAGCCGAGGCCAATGCCGCATCACCCGGGAACTGGAGGTCGATTTTTTGAATCTTGACCGCTTGCGGGTTGATCTGGCGCTCCAGCCTGAGCGGCTCGCGCTGCACCTTGGGCCCAAAACCGGCGCCTCTGAGCAGGTCCTCGGCCCACAGAAAATAAACCAGATTGAACAGCAGCGCCAACAAGACGAACTGGCGCAGCCGGGCTAGGCGGGTCGGTCTCACGCAGCCTTTGCGCCAGTTGATGGCGCGCGCAAGCTCACCTCGTCGCTGCTGATGGCCCGCAGTCCCTGGGCTGTGCGAAGCAGCAGCGCACCCCTGGCATCCACGCCCTCGGCGCTGCCAAGCGTGCCGTCGCTCAAGCTGACTGAGGCACCAAACAGCGCATCGCGCTGTGCAAACCCGGCCCTGAAGGGTGCAAAGCCAAGGGACTCGAATTCTTGCAGCGTGCGCAGCAGCCCGGGCACCAGGCGCAGCAGGGTGGTGGGCGCGTCGATCTGCGGCACCACCTCTTGCAACCAGGCAGGCGCCCTGGCCAGTCCCGAGGCGCCGCGCGGCCCCAGGTTGATGCCCACGCCCACGATGGCCAAGCGGGCCGACCCAATGGCCACGGTTTCAATCAAAATGCCGGCGAGTTTGCGCTGTTCCAGCCAGATGTCATTGGGCCACTTCAAGCGCAGATCGGGGTGCAGGCTGCTGGCCAGGCTAAGGCCTACCGCCAAAGACAGGCCCGACCAATCAGCCACCGTCAGGGGCAGCACTAGCGAAAAAGTGAGCGATTCGCCAGCTGCCCTGCTGCCATCGTTGCCGGTTTGATGTTCTTGGCTAAGCCACTGCCTACCTAAGCGCCCGCGCCCCGCGGTTTGGTGTTGGGCGACCAAGAGCGTGGGCTGCCCGATGCCCGCGCGTGCCCGACGCATGAGCTCCGAGTTGGTCGAATCCAGGCTATCTACCACCTCCAAAACCAGCCCCGTCTGTTGCTGTGACAGCGCCAGTCCAAGCGATTGATAGTCTGGCGCCATCCAAAGGCCGCTCAGCGTCGCCCTTTGGGTGCCAGCATGGTGCCGCGGCACTGCCTGGCACCGCACCAGCAGACATAGTCGGCCTTGAGCTTGGCTGTCTGGCGCGCATCAACCACCAGCCCGTAGTCGTAGTTCAACTCTTCGCCGCGCAAGATCGGCCTCAGTGCACGAATAAAAACACGCCCGTCCACTGCATCAGCCTCGCAATTGGGCGCGCAGGAATGGTTGATCCAGCGGGACGCATTGCCACCGTAGCGCGCATCGATCACCCGCTGTGCGTCGATATGGAAATAAAACGTGTGGTTGGGCTGCAGCGGATCATGGGGGTGGCGCCGTTCGGCTTCGGCCCAGTTGATGATCTCGCCGATGTACTCGATCAAGGCCTCGCCCTCGGCCAAGTCTTGCAGGGCAAAAACACCTTTGCCATGTACCCCCGAGCGGCGAACCTGAATGCGGCGGTGATCAATAGCCTGGCTTGGTTTAGACACGTTTGAAAAATTTGGTATGGTGAACCCGTATGGGCGTGCGTGTGCGCGCTCACGTGTGCATGTGCGTGCGCTAGCGCGCCCGCGAAGCCGGGGATTGTAGTCAGATGAAAACATTGATCATTGCCGAAAAACCTTCTGTGGCCCAAGACATCGTGCGTGCGCTCACGCCGGTCGCAGGCAAGTTCGAGAAGCATGATGAGCACTTTGAGAACGAGCGCTATGTGGTCTCGAGCGCGGTTGGCCACCTGGTCGAGATCCAGGCGCCCGAGGCCTTTGATGTCAAGCGCGGCAAATGGAGCTTTGCCCACCTGCCGGTGATTCCGCCGCACTTTGACCTCAAGCCGGTGGACAAAACCAAGACTCGGCTCAACGCCGTGGTGCGGCTGGCCAAACGCAAAGATGTGGACCAGCTCATCAACGCCTGCGACGCGGGCCGCGAGGGCGAACTGATCTTCCGGCTGATCGAGCAATATGCCGGGGGCGTCAAGCCGCTGGGCAAGCCGGTCAGCCGCTTGTGGTTGCAGAGCATGACGCCGCAGGCGATCCGCGATGGCTTTGGCGCCCTGCGCAGCAATGCGCAGATGCAACCCCTGGCCGACGCCGCGCGCTGCCGCAGCGAGGCCGATTGGCTGGTGGGTATCAACGGCACCCGCGCCATGACCGCCTTCAACTCGCGTGACGGCGGCTTTTTTCTGACGACCGTCGGGCGGGTGCAGACGCCCACGCTGTCGGTGGTGGTAGAGCGCGAGGAGCAGATCCGCAAGTTCATCAGCCGCGACTACTGGGAAATTCACGCCAGTTTTGCCGCCCAGGCCGGCGAGTACGCCGCCAAGTGGTTTGACCCAAAGCACAAAAAAGACGCTGAGGACGCCGAGAAAAAGGCCGACCGGGTCTGGAGCCAGCGCGAGGCGCAGGCCATTGCCGATGCGGTGCGCGGCCAGAGCGCCAGCGTTAC
>CAMATS010000205.1 GCA_945861195.1 Rhodoferax sp. OV413 | reverse complement strand
TGCGCAGGCGTTCGCGCAAGCGCTCTGGGCTGCCTTGCAAGTCGCTGCTGTCGCGCAACTCGCCGAGCAGCTGCGCTGGCACCGGCTGGCCCAAAACCATGCCCTTCATCATTGCGCGACGTCGAAATAGCGCTGGTTCAGGTCGGCCTGGTTCTCATAAATCGAGCCCTGCTTGCTGGCCACCGGGAAGGGCAGGCGCACCGGCACCGCCGTCATGCGTGGTTGCAGGGTCTCCTGACCCGACACCAGCAGCTCGCCCCAGGCGTCCCAGTCGGTGGGCGGGTGCACCAGCGGCCAGGCGTCAGCGGCGCGGTACTGGTGCAACAAAAACCGCCGGGGCTTGCCCGAGGTATTGGCCGAGGAGCCATGCACCAGACGCACATGGTGCACCGTGATCGAGCCGGCGCGACCGGTGCACATCACCGCTTTGGAGAAGTCCAGCCCGCATTCCAGCGGCTCCATGCCGCCCACAAAGCGGCCTTTGGCACGGTGGTCGTAAATGGGGCCGCGGTGGCTGCCAGGCATCACCAGCATCGAGCCGTTGTCTGGCGTGAAGTCATCGATCATGATGCCCACCGCCGCCAGGTCGTCATTGGTGTGCGGGTAAAAAGCCCAGTCCTGGTGCCACTCCACGGGTGAGCCGAAGCCTGCCGCTTTCAGGTTGAGCTTGGAGATGTCAAAGCGCACATCAGGGCCCCAGAGCCGGTTGAGCACCGCCACAATTTTTGGATGCCTGACCATGCGTGCATAAACCGGGTCTTGCAGATTGGGGTTTTTGATCCGGCGCAGCCGGGGCTGGGCTGCGCTGTGCCCGGGCTCGAGGTCAAACACCTCGGTATGGGCTGTGACTGCGCGGGAGCGTTCCACAAAGGCATCGGTGACCCGTCTGAGGTCGGCCAAATCGTGCGCATCCAAAACATCCGGGACCACAATGTAGCCCTCACGCTGGTACTGTGCAACTGTCTCGTCGCTGATCATGTTGGTCTCCGGTTGTATCCGCAATGGCGGCAACTCTGGCTTGTCTCTTCGTGCCAATGTAACCGCCGGTGCTATATGATTCAAATCATAAATTCATCAGTAAACATAAGAAAAAAGAATACCGGAGAAAAATGCCAGGAAGCAATGCCAGCCCAAAACCTGGGCAATCACCCCGTGCAGACAGAGCATGAAACACCCCATTCCCCAGGCCACAGGCGATGCGCTCGCACCAGATGCGGATGTGTTGTCGCGCCTGGTCAATCGCCTGCGGCTCAAGCACCTCAAGTTTCTCGCCGCGCTGGGCGAGACCCTGGTCTTGAACCAGGCCGCGCGGCTGGTCAACACCTCGCAACCGGCCGCGACCAAAATGCTTGCCGACCTTGAAACCGCCTTTGGCTTTGCTCTGTTTGAACGCCATCCCCGCGGTGTCCGGCCCACGCCGCTGGGCCAGCATGTGGTGGGCTATGCGCGGAGCATTCAAAACACCACCCAGGCCTTTGCTGCCGACATCGAAAACCGGCGCCTGGGCGGGCATGGGCAGCTGGTGATTGGCGCCATCATGGGCGCTGCGCCTGATGTGTTGGTGCGAGCCGTGGCCGATTTGAAACAGCGCCGGCCCCTGCTGGATTTAAAAATCATGGGTGAAACCAGCGATGAAGTCTCGCTCTTGCTGGCGCGCGGAGAGGTCGAGCTGGCCATTGGCCGCCTGGCCGGGCCGCAAGATGAGCACCAGTTCAATTTCACGCCGCTGGCCAACGAGACCATTGTGCTGGTGGTGCGCAAAGGCCACCCCCTGCTGCGCCAGCGCAAGCTTGATTGGCCCGTGCTGCTGGCCTGGCCCTGGGTCTTGCAGGCGCCCAGCAGCGCCGCGCGGCAGCTGCTTGAATCTGCGCTGGCCGGCGCCAGTGTCGGTTTGCCCACCAATTCGGTCGAATGCACCTCGGTGTTTGGCCTGTTGCAACTCATCCTCAAAACCGACTCAGTGGCCGCACTCTCAGAGAGCATCGTGCGCGACCATATCAAGGCCGGTTTATTCAAGGTGCTGCCCCTGGCCATTGCCCAGCAACTCGCCAGCTTTGGCATCATGAGCCGCAAAGGCGAAGCCCTGTCCCAGGCTGCGCAAGACTTTGCCCGCTGCCTCGAGCGCGCCGCCGCAGCCAGCCTTACCCCAGCCTCACCCTAGCCTGCTCTGTTGTTGGCCGGGCCTCAGCCCGCCCAGGCCACCTGTCAACCCAGCACGCCCCGGCCAGCCGTGGCCTGCGGCCTAATTGCTTAAAACTCCCAGCCAATCGCTATCCATCGGCAAGCGCGGGCGAATCAGAAATCAGGCGATGATCTTAAAAATTAGGTCTGCTAGTGGCTGTTCGTTACCAAGAAACGATGCCTGCATCACCGGGTACAGTGCGGCTTGGTCCAAGTCTGAGTAATCCAGGGTGTAGCCAGCCTTATCTGCCAATTGCGAAATGAAAAGTCTCTGCACGCGACCATTGCCTTCGCGGAACGGATGGATGGCATTGAGCTCTGACAAGTAATGTGCCAGCCTGTTGGAAATAACTTTGGGCTGCAGGTTGGCTAAGTAATTCTCTCCGGCAAGGGCCCCGAACACAGCGCTTGAGTAGGACTGAATTTGGCGTACGTTGCAAAAACGACTGTCGCCTCTGATGATATCTACGCTGCGTACTTCCCCAGCCCAGTCGTAAACGTCCTGAAAAAGGTACGCATGAATTTTGCAAAGGTGCGTCAGGTCAAATGCACCTTCCACGGGGCTTTGAGCAAGCTCAAGTAGCCGGATGGCGGTGAAGTCGCCTTCGTACTCATCAAGTAGGCCTTGATTGCTTATGCCCGCCTTGTTCTTCAGTACGGCAGTGCCTGGGATGCAGTAGACATCATCCGCCTCGTAACGCGCCATATTTTGCCTTGACCTCGTTGAGCAAATCCGCGGTCGTCTTTTGCCCGTCTACGTAGGCTTTGAGCGCTGGCTTGAGGCTTTCACTGGGCCTGAGGTTTTCAACGCGCAGAGTGGCCAGCATGTTGGCAACGTTTCTTTGGCGTACAGACTGGTTCGGGGCTGGGTTTAGCATGTCACTACCTGTTCTGTTTAGCGCACATTTTAGCTTGGCAGCACCTGTGGAGGTCCTGGTTCAACCCGGGATTTTTGGAGCTGTGTGAAATCACTTGATCCCCCCCTGCGCGACTACTGGAAAAAATCATTCATGGTGTGGGAATCATGGGTTTGAGCGGCCCACCACGCCCCGGCCAGCCGTGGCCCGCGGGCTAATCAACTTTGATCTGGTTGTCTTTGACGATGCGGCTCCACAGTTCGATCTCGCTGCGAATTTTGCGGCCGTAGTCGTCGGGGCTGCCGCCCACGATGTCAAAGCCCATGTCAGACAGCTTGGCCGCCAGTGCCGGCTGGCGCAAGGCGCGCACCAGCGTGTCATTCAGTTTGGCCACTACCGCCGGCGGCATGCCGGCCGGCCCGACCACACCATAAAACGGCGCCGCATCCGGCATGGCGATACCCAACTCCTGCAGCGTGGGCACGTCGGGCAACATGGGGGAGCGCTTGCTGCGCACAATGGCCAGGCCCTGCACCTTGCCCGCCTTGACCTGCACGCCGGTGGGCACGATGGCGTCCACCAGCACCGGCACCTGGCCGCCCATCACATCACGCAGTGCCGGCGCCACACCCGTGTAGCCGATGTGCTGCCAGGCGATGCGCTGTTGCGCCCCCACCATCTCAAACCACAGGTGGCCATAGCTGCCAGGCCCGCCGCTGGTGTAGGCCGGTGGCGCTGGTTGCTTGCGGGCCCAGTCCAGCAAATCCTTGAAGGTCTTGACCGGTACCGAGGGGTGGGACACCACCAGCAGCGGTTGAGTCACCACCTCGGCGATGGGCGCCAGATCTTTCACCGGGTCATAGGGCAGCTTTTTGCCCAGGGCGGTATTGAAGGCAATCGGCACGCCCACGCCGGCCAGGGTGTAGCCGTCGGGTTTTGATTTGGCCACCGCATCAATGCCGATCACCTGGCCGGCGCCCGGGCGGTTTTCTACCACCACCTGCTGGCCCAGCAATTCGCCCCAGTAGGGGGCAATGGTGCGAAAAGCGGTGTCCACCCCGCCGCCTGCGGCCACCGGCACGATCAGTTTGATCGGTTTGTCCGGGAAGGCATCTTGCGCCCATGCCGCCAGCGGCACCTGACCCAGGCCGGCGCCTGTCAGCAGCAGCGCCAGCAGCGCCAAGCTGCGCCGGTGCGGGGGGCTGTGGGGGGCGTGGTGAGTTGGGGCCGGTGGGGTTTGCCGGTTCGGCTTGGGTCGCTTGAGCATGGGCATCGCGGGTCTCCTTTGAGCTTGTAGACTAGCATGGCAATGAATCCAGCTCAAGCCTCCCCCTTGTCTGTCGGCGTGACCGTGATGCCGGAATGGTTCCAGAGTGAGGGCGTCGATGCGGTGCTCGACCGCTTGCAGGCGCTCGGCGCCAATGCCCTGGTGACCAGCCCCTACCTCTTGGAGATTGCGCCAACGGGCGAGGGCGCGCGCGAGCCGCCGCCCGATGGTGACGCCGGTATCGTGCGGCCGCTTGACCGCGACCTGTGGGGACAGCGTGAAGCCTGGGTGCGTACCGCGCCCTCCTTGGTGCATGACCTCTCCCGCTACCGTGGCCTGCGCTACCAGCCCTCGCCGCCCGGCGCCCTGACGCTGGCGCAACCCGATCTGATCGACCGCGTGGTGGCCGGTGCTCACGACCGCGGCATGGCGGTGCATTTGCAGGTCATGGCCGCCAGCCCGCCCGGCTACCGGGTGCAGTTCTCGGGCGCGGTTGATGAAGACCAGTGCCGGGGCCCTGACGGTCTGCTGCACCCGCAGCGGGTGGACCGCAATGCCAGCCTGGCAAGCCCCCATGTGCAGGCCTACGGTGCCGCCCTGTTGGCCGAACTGGCCTGCCGCTACCCTGGCGTGCACGGCCTGCGCATCGACTGGCCCGAGTACCCGCCCTATGACTTGCGCAGCGCCCTGTTTGATTTCAGCCTGCATGGCCAACAGGCCCTGCGCCAGCAGGGGGTCGAGCCCGTGGCCTATGGCCGGTTGGTCATGGCGCAATGGACGGCTTGGCGCACCGCCGCCCAGGCCGCAGCGCCGCAGGGTGCGCCAGCGGTGCGGGCGGCCTTGCGTGAAGCCGGCTGGGACGC
>CAMATS010000204.1 GCA_945861195.1 Rhodoferax sp. OV413 | reverse complement strand
CCGTCAGGTCGATGGGGTGCGCTCCGGTGCAGTCGGGAACGCCGTTTTTAATCGGAAGAATCGTCACATTGCCAGCGGGCAGTTGGGGAATGGCGCCTTTGTTGAGTGCTTCGTCACGCTGGTTTTCCATCACCACCACGATGTTGCGGCCCATTTTGTCGAGCGCGACCGAGTCCGGCTGGCCCTGCAAATTGCATTTGTCAATCACTTTGCGGGTGGCGATATCGATAGTCACCAGGTGACCCTCGGGCTGATAAAAAAGCTTGGAGGCATCGACTGCCGCCATGATTTTGCCGCGCAAGATAACCACCGAGGTGGGCTCACCGTCTACCGGTATAAAACCAGCCGGCTGCGGGCTGGCCGGGTTGGTAATGTCAATCAGGCCGATGCCATGCTGTTCGCCGTCGGTGTAGGCCAAAAGGCGGCCGTCTTCACTGGCCGCGATGATTTCAGCAATCGACTTTTTGCTGACCGTGCGGCCTGCGGGTACGTTGCGAAATGCTTCAAAGGTGGCAATTCGGTTGAAATTCTCGCTCTGCGCTTGTGCATGCACGGGCAAAAAGGCTTGCGCACAAGCGATGGCAAGTGCAACCGGAATGAAAGTTTTAACCCGATTCATAAGATTTACCTTTTGGTTTTTATCGGCGATTGACCGTATTGGTTTAAGAATCAAAGGTAGCAAGCAAATATTTCATTTCCGTGACTGAGTTGTGAAGTGGCCCCTGGTTTGAGGCAAAAACTTAAGATATCCTCAAATCTAGGAAATCCAGGAAATCCAGAACATGACCGAAATCAAGAAAGGCAAAATCCACGCCCCACAAGGGCCGCCAGCGTCACGCTTTTGATGCGATTTAGCTTAACACGCGCCTTGCGCTAAACAGCTGCGCTGTGGGACGCATTGCTTGGCGCCGACCCTCGGCAGTTTCTTGTGACAGGGCGCCACAGACTTGGCGCGCAGACAACTGCAAGGCACAGCGCCGCCGCTCCTGGTGCTCGGGCCAAACAAGACCCGGAGCACCGAGAAGCATCGCAGCACTGGGCCTGCCACTAGGTTCCGATCACGCCGCCGTCGTTCTTGCGAATCACCACGGTAGCCGAGCGCGGACGACCGCCTGGCTTTTTGTCGGGCCAGTTAGAAATCGCGCCGGGGGCTTTCGGGTCGCTGCGCTCGGAGGGGCTCTCACCGGGGTGCTGCACGTTGATGAACATGGTTTTACCGTCAGGCGTGCTCGTAGCCCCGGTGATTTCGCAGCCAGCAGGCCCGGTCAAAAAGCGGCGGATCTCGCCGCTGCGGGGGTCGGCCGCCAGCATCATGTTGTTACCCATGTTTTTCAGGTCGCCCTTGCCCATGGCAGAGGTGGACATATCAGTCTGAATCCACAACACACCGCGCGCGTCGGTCCACAGACCGTCCGGGCACGAGAACATATCGCCTTTGATATTGCCCTTGGCTTCTACGCGCTCCAGGGAGGGGTCACCAGCCAACACAAACTGGTTCCAGGCGAAGGTGGTGCCGTGGAAGTCGCCGTCTTCTTTCCAGCGGATGATGTTGCCCATGGTGTTGTTGGCGCGGGCATTGGCGGCGTCCACCACTGGCTGCTTGTCCATGCCGCGGTTGCTGTTGTTGGTCAGCGTGCAGTACACCCAACCTTGCTTGTCCACGTCAATCCACTCTGGGCGGTCCATTTTGGTGGCGCCCAGCAAATCGCTGGCCTGGCGAGCCTTAATCAGCACTTCACCCTGGTCGGCAAAGCCGTTGGCTGCGGTCAAAGGACCCTGGCCCTGGGTCAGGGCGATCCATTGGCCTTTGCCGTCCGCGTTGAACTTGGCCACCATCAGCGTGCCGTGGTCCAGCAAACTACTGTTGGCGGTGGCGCCACCGGGTTTGACGGTGTCGCGGCTCACAAACTTGTAGATGTACTCAAAGCGGGCATCTTCGCCCATGTACACCACGGCGCGTCCGTCTTTGGTCATGGCAACGGTGGCACCTTCGTGCGAACCGCGTCCCATGGCGGAGCGCTTTTTGGGCGTGGAACTCGGGTTGGTGGGGTCGATTTCGACAATCCAGCCAAACCGGTTGGGCTCATTGGGGTTTTTAACTGCGTCAAAGCGGGCATCGTGCTCGTGCCAGCGGTAGCCACCGCCGCCGCCTTTCTTCAAGCCCCAGCGCTTTTCATGCGCATTGAGGGCGTCGCCGCCGCTGAAATAGTTGATAAAGTTTTCTTCCGCCGTGAGGTAGGTGCCCCAAGGCGTGATGCCGCTGGCGCAGTTGTTGAGCGTGCCCAACACCCGGCGGCCTGCCGTGTCAGCGGCGGTTTTCACCAATGCGTGGCCAGCGACGGGCCCACTGATCTCGCAAGGGGTGTTGGCCGTAATGCGGCGCGCCCAGGGCGAGGGCTTGACCACTGCCCACTTGCCGCCCTTGTCTTCGACTTCAAGCACAGACACGCCGTGGGCAGCCTGCGCCTTGCGCACCTTCTCGGCTGTCCAGGTGGCCATGCCGTCCGTAAACAACAAGCCTTCGTCGGTGTATTCGTGGTTGATCACCAGTAAGCCGCTCTTGGAGCCTTCTTGCGCGAAGTAGTGCATTCCGTCATGGTGCATGCCGATCTGGGTTTCTTGCTGCGCTGCGGTGTTGCTCGCGTCGTCCTTGAAAGCGTGGTCTTCGCCCGATAGGCCCACCGGGTCGCCCCAGGGTGCGATCACCTGTGCGGAGTAGCCTTCGGGCACGATGATGGTGTCGGCCAAAGAGATGGCTACGTTCTTAAATCCCAGCAAGGAAGCACCCGCTGAGCCGCCGCTGGTGGCGCAGGCGCTCAGTGCAGCAGCGCCGCCAATGGCGCTCAGGGGCGCCAAAAAACTACTGGCGAGCGCGCCCAGGCCCCCGCGCAATACCGTGCGACGCGAAGGATCGCAGACATCATGAATGCTGGAGTTGGACGAGCGGTTGCTGTCCTCCATGGTGGAAAAGTCTTTAGCCATAATTTCTTTCTGCAGGTTGGATGTAACGGGGACGGATTTGCTTGCAGCCAGATTTGTAATACTTGCGCGTGTCAAATTTGTGTCAATGCATGGCGCTTGAAGTGGTATTGGTCGACCCGCTAGCGAAGATCAGGGAGGCGATGGCCCAAGACATGAGTTTGCTTAAGTGCCCAATTGCAAGCGTGGTGGTGGTGCAGGCACAATGTACAAGCCCGCCTCGATTGCTGCCCCAGACGGCCATCGAAAACCATTGATTGGCGCCCTCCACCAGGCTGGCGCACACTTTTTTTGCAGAGACACCTCCTATGGCCAGTTCCAGTTTATTTACCCTGGTAGACGACATCGCTAGCTTGCTCGATGATGTGGCGCTCATGAGCAAAGTGGCGGTAAAAAAGACCGCAGGTGTACTGGGTGATGATCTGGCGCTCAATGCGCAGCAGGTCGCCGGGGTTCATGCCGATCGGGAACTCCCGGTGGTCTGGGCCGTTGCCAAGGGCTCTTTGGTGAACAAGGCGATCTTGGTGCCTGTTGCGCTGCTCATCAGTGGCTTTGTCCCCGTGCTGATCACGCCCTTGCTCATGCTGGGCGGTTTGTTCCTTTGCTTTGAAGGCGCAGAGAAAGTGTTGCACCTATTGACGCACCAGGGGTCCAGCGCTGCGCAACACCACGAGGAACTGCGCCAGGCGGTTGCCGATGAGGCTGTGGACATGCTGGCGTTTGAGAAGGACAAGATCAAGGGCGCAGTGCGCACCGACTTCATCCTTTCGGCCGAAATCATCGTCATTACTTTGGGCACCGTGGCCGAAGCCAGCATGGCGCAGCGCATCACGGTTCTGGTGGGAATTTCGATCGCCATGACCGTGGGCGTTTACGGCCTGGTAGCGGCCATCGTTAAGCTCGACGATGCCGGCCTGTACCTCAGTCGCCAGTTGGCCCGCTGGAAGCAGGCCATCGGCGCCGCCCTGGTGTGGGCTGCGCCCTGGTTGATGAAGGGCCTGTCCGTCGTGGGCACGGTGGCCATGTTTTTGGTCGGCGGCGGCATTCTGGTGCATGGCTTGCCATTGGTGGGGCATGGGATTGAAGAGCTTTCGGCCACTCTGGGCTGGGCTGGGCCCTTGGTCGGGATCGGTTTAGAGGGAGCCGCTGGGCTGCTGTCAGGGGCAGCGGTGGTGGCCTTGTTGTGGACAGCGCGGCGTGTTCGCCAGGCCATGGGGCCCAGCGCCGCGTGAGTCCAGCAGCGCCAAGACCGGATTCACCAGCACTTGGTGCCACACAACATAGACTCGGCGCCTGCAAACTGGTCCTTGGCAGGCGCGTGCGCGCTTCGTAGCTTGCAAGGCACCATGGTCTTTTTGCTGACTTCAACCCTGCCCCGGCCCTTCGAAAGCTGCCATTTGACGTCCCGATTTTTCTACCTCGCCCTGGTCTTGGCCCTACTGCCTGTCACCCACGCCGCCGCCAAGCGCGCGCCCCCCGAGCCCGCCACCTACCGCAGCAGCCCCGCCGCCATGTCAGCCGCCAACGCCATGGCCGAGCGCCTGCGCGTGCGCCCGGCCCGGGTGCGCGGTGTGATCGGCAAGGCGCGGCGTCTGCCAGCGGTGGTCAAAGCGGTCACGCCGGGGCAGGCGTCTGCGGCGCGCGACTGGTCGCTGTACCGCAGCCGCGTGATCGAGCCCACGCGCATCCAAGCCGGGGTGCGCTTTTGGCAACACAACGCCCAGACCCTGGCGCTTGCAGAGACACGAACCGGAGTGGCTGCCAGCACCATCGTCGGCATATTGGCGGCGGAAACCATTTACGCTCGGCGCATGGGCGGCTACCGCACACTGGACACGCTCAGCGTCCTGGCCTTTGACTTTACCGCCGCCCACCCCAAGGCCGCGCAGCGGGCGGCCTATTTTTTGTAAGAACTTGAAGAGGTTTTGCGCCTGTGCAAGGCCCAGGGCCTGGACCCGCTCAAAGTGCGCGGCAGCTACGCAGGCGCCTTGGGCCTGGCGCAGTTCATGCCGTCAAGCTGGCGCCAATATGCGGTGGACTTTGACAAAGACGGGCGCATTGGCCTGTTTGGCAGCCGTGCCGACGCCATTTGCTCGGTGGCCAACTACCTGGCAGCCTTTCACTGAAACGCCGACATGCCAACCCACTATGCGGTGCAACTCGATGCCCAAAAACTGGACTTGCCCGCCCTGCTGCAAAACGACATCGT
>CAMATS010000203.1 GCA_945861195.1 Rhodoferax sp. OV413 | reverse complement strand
ATGGGTGCGCCCGCATAGCCCCGCTCAAAACGAACCCCCTCACGCGCAATGGCGTCTATGCCCGGCGTTGAAACCCCCTGCGCGGACCGCCCGGCCCCGTAGGTTGTGACGTCATTCATGCCGAGGTCGTCGGCCAGGATCACGATGATATTGGGCGGCCGCTCTGAGAGTGGCTTGTCCGGCCTGGACGGACCCTGCTCCCAAGGCACTGGATGCGCCTCGTCCCGGGGATAGGCGATGGCGTTGTAAATGCCCAGCGAGTACTGCAAAAAATAAAAGCGGTTTGCGTAAGCCAGTGCGGCAATGGCCAGCACCAAAAAAAATCCGGCCAAAATGAATTTACGTGGTTTCATCAGCTTGCGCTCATTGGCTTTTGGGCTTGAGCAAGTGCAGCCCAGTGCTTGAATCAGGGGTGTCTGCAGTTGCCACCGGACCGGCATCCTGAACCAGGGTTCAGGTGGGCGAGGTCAGCTACACATTGGGTCCATCTGACGCGAGAGGGTCACGCCTGTGGAGCAATGTTCCAAGCCCGCGCTCAAAGAGCATTGGTACAAGGAAATATAAAGCCCGGCGAGCACTGCAGACCCTTCCATTGTAGGCCGCAGGCCCGTCCGAGCGCGGCCCACGCACCGCCTTCTTTAGAGCAATTGACCGTCTTCGGCCAAGGCTGCATCCAGGCGCGATAACAATGCTTGCGCCTGTTGCCCAAGTGAACCCTCTGCTTGGGCGCCCGGCGCTGCTGCGGGCGCTGTTGGTGGCGCTGGCTGGCCTCGCGCCTGTTCGAGCAGCTCGCCAGCCAAGTTCAGTGCGGCCAGTACAGCGATGCGGTCGCGCGCCTTGACTCTGCCTTGGTCCCGAATTTTGCACATTGCCTGGTCAACCCGTTGGGCCACCAAAAGCAGGTTCTCTTCTCCACCCTCTGGGCAGCCCAGCAGGTAATTCTGTCCCATGATTTGAACCTCGAGCCGGTTCATGCCTGGCTGCTCTCTTGGTTCTGATCAACGGGTGGGGGCAGACGCTCCAGCAGCGCATCGACCCTCGCGCGGGCCGCACTCAGGCGAGACTTGAGCGAATCGCGTTCAGCTGTCACGCTGTTGAGTTGTGCGCCAAGCAGCGCATTGGTGCGCTGCAACTCTTGATGCCGCAGCAGCAGGCGCTCTATCCGCTCGGCAACTTGGTCGAATTGGGATTGACTCAGCATAGGTTCACCATTGTAGAGTGAGGCGCTGGCCTAGGGTAAGATGCCAATCGTTGGTGCTCGCGGTGTGGTTCACACACCGCAGTTCAACGGGAAGCAGAAGGGTGCCGGCCGGTAATGGCCCACCTAACCTGCGCTGCCCCCGCAACGGTAAGTGGACGAGTCGCAAGACTCAAGCTGCATCATGGCCACTGAGCGCATTAAAACGTGCTTGGGAAGGCGATGCAACTGGCGCCACCAGCCCGGATACCGGCCAATGAAGTGGCTTCACGCCTGCGCGAAGTCGTTATGCCCATGCACTGTCGGGGAAGACGGTGAGGGTTTTTTGTTCGGGTATTCCATTTATGAAACTTGCTTTCTTGTCTGCACGCTTGGCCGTGCTATTGGGTTCGCTCGCCTGTGTGCTGTCGACCTCTGCCCAAACGGCAGCGCCGGCCCCGGTTGCCACACTGCCCGAGGTCGTGGTGACCGCCACCAGGGTCTTGCAACCCTTGACCGATTTGGTTGCTGATGTAACCATCGTAGATCGCGGCCAGATCCAGCGCAGTGGTGCCGCCGGCTTAGGTGATGTGCTGGCCCGCCTGCCGGGGATTGAAATGGCGCGCAACGGTGGTCTTGGGGGAATTACGAGCGTCTTTCTGCGCGGTGCAGAGACGCGGTTCACTGCGGTTTTTATCGACGGCGTGCGTGTGGATTCTCAGGGGACAGGTGGGGCAAGTTGGGATGTGATTCCCCTGTCGCAGGTGGACCGGATTGAGGTGCTTCGCGGCCCGGCGGGTGCCGTCTACGGCTCCGACGCCATTGGCGGCGTGATTCAGATTTTCACGCGTAAAGGCGAAGGCCCGCCCTCGCCCTATGTCGGTTTAAGCCTGGGCACCTATGGCACGACCAAGGCCGAGGCCGGTGTCAGTGGCTCGCAGGGCAGCTGGGACTACTCGCTGGGCCTGGTTCGCCAAGAAAGCAAAGGCTTTAACGTGATGCAGTCCCGCAATTCCGATGACGATGGGTATACCAGTGAGTCGCTGGCGGCTCGGGTGGGCCTTGAGCTCAACGCGGCGCACCGGCTGGACCTCTCGGTGTTGAGCAGCCAGCTCAACGCACAGTACGACAGTCAATTTGGTGCCATCAATGTGGATGACCGCACTCTCAAGAAGCTCCAGACCTCGGCATTGAGCTGGCGCGCGCAATGGTCGGCAGATTACAGCAGTACCGTCAGCGTGAACCGGTCGCAAGACCGGTATGAGACCTTGCCTTCACCCGACCTGACAGTGACCAATATGACTGGCTATTTGTTCCAGAACGAGTACCGCCGTCAGGGCCATGTGCTCACCTGGACGCTGGAGCGTCGGGACAATGAGTTGTCAAACAGCGAGACCACGCCCCGGGACAGCAGCCATTTCCAAAACGCCCTTGCACTGGGCTATGGCTTGTCGGGCAGCGGACACTCGGTACAACTCAACCTGCGCCATGACATCGACAGCGTTTTCGGCCCGCAAACCACCGGCGCTTTGGGTTACGGCTACGCGCTGACTCCAAATTGGCGCGTCAAGGCCGCGGCAGGAACTGCCTTTCGCGCGCCCACCCTTTACCAGCGGTTCAGCCCCTATGGTGCCGCTGATCTGCTGCCGGAGACCGGCCGCAATCTTGACCTTGGGTTGAACTATGCCGAAGGCCCCCGCGCCTTCGGCCTGACCGTGTATCAGAACAATGTGTCCAACCTGATCCAGTATGAGGGCAACACAGGCACTTGCCCAGCCAATGACCCGCTGGACCCCTTTGGTGGCTGCTATGCCAACACCGCCAAGGCGCGCTACCAGGGCATGACTTTGACCGGTCGCTATCTGATTGGAAACGTGACCGTGAGTGGTTCACTGGATGTGCAGGACCCGCGCGACAGCGTCACCGGCAAGCTGTTGGCGCGGCGTGCTCAACAGCATGGCAAGCTCGCCGCAGAAACCCGTGTTCGGGGCTGGGCTGTGGGCGCGGAATTGCAAGCCTCTGGTCTGCGTTACAACAACGCCGGCAACACCACCGAACTGCCCGGCTACGCGCTGCTGGGTCTGCGCGCCGAAAGCCAGGTTGCCAAGAATTGGGCCTTGCTGGTTCGGCTGGACAATGCCACCGATGCGAAATACGAATTGGCCCAGGGCTATGCCAGCGCTGGTCGCAGCCTGTACGCCGGCTTAACCTGGGCACGGTGAGCGCCTGATGTTGACCCCGGACCTGGGCCCCAAACGCATCGTCTGCCTGACAGAGGAGACCACGGAGTGGCTTTACCTGCTGGGGCAAGAGTCGCGAATTTTGGGTATCTCGGGGTACACCGTCCGGCCACGCCGGGCGCGGCAAGAGAAACCCAGGGTCAGTGCATTTCTGACCGCCAAGATCGACCAGATCCTTGCGTTGGAGCCCGACTGCGTTTTTGGCTTCTCTGATCTCCAGGCCGACATCGCGTCAGCACTGATCCGACAGGGGGTGCAGGTGACGGTCTTCAACCAACGCAGCATCGCCGAGATATTTGGCATGATGTTCCAGGTGGCTGCCATGGTGGGGCAGGGGGAGCACGGCCTGACGCTGATTAGGGAGATGCAGCAGCAGCTGGCACAGATCAGCGCAAGCGCGGCCAGCTTACCGCGCCGGCCCCGGGTCTATTTTGAAGAGTGGGACGAGCCGCACATCAGCGCCATTCGCTGGGTGTCTGAGCTGCTGGGCGTAGCTGGCGGCGACGACTGCTTTCCTGAGTTGTCGGTTCAGTCATTGGGCAAGAACCGCATCATTGCCGAGGGTGCTGAGATTGTTCGACGCAACCCCGACATCATCATTGGCTCCTGGTGCGGCAAGAAGTTTCGGCCTGAGAAAGTCGCCGCCCGCCCGGGCTGGGCGGCGGTGAATGCCGTTAAAAATAGCCAATTGTTCGAGATCAAGTCACCCGACATCCTGCAACCCGGGCCGGCGGCCCTCACGGACGGCGTGGCGGCCTTGCACCGCATCGTGCTGCAGTGGGCCCAGCAACATGGCTGAACCACTCAGCCTGGCCCGCAGCGAGCTGATCCTGGGCGGCCAGAAAAGCGGCAAGTCGCGCCGGGCCGAGCTATTGGCGCGAGCCTGGCTCGAGGGGGGTGGCGGGCGTCAGGCGGTATTGGTTGCCACTGCCCAGCCCTGGGACGCTGAAATGCAAGCCCGAATCGCTCGCCACCAGGCCGACCGGGCTGCGCGGGTGCCCGGCATGCGCACGGTGGAGGAGCCACTGGCGCTGGCGCAGGCGATCCAAGACCACAGCCAACCCGACAGCCTGCTGGTGGTGGACTGCCTGACGCTCTGGCTCACCAACTGGCTGATGCCGATGCACCTCGGTGATGAGTCGTCTTCAGTGTCAAATCAGCCGCCAGCCCTTGCCAGCATTGAAGCTATTGCTCTACTTTTAGAAGCAATCGTCGCTGCGCCCGGGCCGCTGGTGCTGGTGGGTAACGAGATCGGGCTAGGCGTGATCCCGATGGGCGCCGAGGTGCGGGCTTTTGTCGATGCACTGGGCCTGCTCAACCAGCAGGTGGCGCAGCGGTGTGAGCGCGTCACCTTGATGGCTGCCGGGCTGCCGCTGACTTTGAAGGCAGCCGATTGATGCTGGGGCCTAAATTCTGGCGGAGGCTGGCAGCATTAGCCTGGCTCTGTGCTACCGCGGCGCAGGCACTGCAGGTCACCGACGACCGGGGCGTTATGCTCAGTTTTTCCCAGCCGCCGCAACGTATTGTCAGCCTGCTGCCCTCGCTGGCCGAGACCGTGTGCGAGCTCGGTCACTGCGGCCGGCTGGTGGGGGTGGACCGCTACACCAACTATCCTGCCAGCCTGCAAAAACTGCCCCAGGTGGGTGGCGGACTGGACCCGAACATTGAGGCCATCGTCGCGCTCAAGCCCGATGTGGTGCTGATGGCCAAATCTTCGCGCGCCGCCGAGCGACTGGAGGCACTGGGCATTAAGGTGATGGCGCTGGAGCCCAAAACCTATGCTGACGTGCA
>CAMATS010000202.1 GCA_945861195.1 Rhodoferax sp. OV413 | reverse complement strand
TGCAACCGGCCCGATGGCGAGGGCGCCGACCAGGCCGGCTTCAAGGAGATCGAACAAGCCGCACAGGCGGCCGGCCTGCACACCCGTTACCTGCCAGTCGAGACCGGCCTGGTGACTGATCAGCAGGGCGCAGCCTTCGGGCAACTGATCGACGAGCTGCCCAAGCCGGTGCTGGCCTATTGCCGATCCGGCATGCGCTGCACCACCCTGTGGGCCCTGGCCAACGCCGACCAACGGCCGCTACCCGAGATCATCGAAACCGCTGCCCGGGCCGGCTACGACCTCAAAGGACTGGTGCACCGACTTGAACGGCGGCAAGACCCCAGTCGTGCTGGCGAAAGCCTGCCATGACGGGGTCATCAACGGCGGCGGCGGCATTGCCGCTGCTTTGCTCGGACGCCATGCTCAAAGGCCGGGAGTGGCTGGCCAAGCCCGAGATGGTGAGCTGATGCCACTGCCCCCAAGGCTTGCTGGCCTGCTGCCGTCGCTGCCGGTGCTGGACTGGGCGCGCCGCTACGACCGCGCCACACTGGCCAGCGACCTGGTGGCGGCGCTGATCGTCACCATCATGCTGATTCCGCAAAGCCTGGCCTACGCGCTGCTGGCTGGCTTGCCGCCCGAGGTGGGCCTGTATGCGAGTGTGGCGCCCCTGTTGCTGTATGCCATTTTTGGCACCAGCCGGGTGCTGGCGGTGGGGCCGGTGGCCGTGGTGTCGCTGATGACCGCAGCCGCCATTGGCGAGCATGCCGTTGCTGGCACCCCGGCCTATTGGGCAGTGGCCATCACGCTGGCCTTTTTGTCGGGCGCGATGCTGTTGCTGATGGGGTTTCTGCGCCTGGGGTTTTTGGCCAATTTTTTAAGTCACCCCGTGATTTCTGGCTTTATTTCCGCCTCTGGCCTGCTGATTGCGGCCAGCCAGCTCAAGACCCTGATGGGCGTCAAGGCCGAGGGCCACAACTTTATCGAGCTGGTTCATGCCCTGATGCTGCAGGCGCCCAACATCCATGGGCTGACGCTGGCTGTGGGGCTGCTGGCCACGGCCTTCCTGTTTTGGGTTCGCAAAGGGCTTAAGCCGCTGTTTGTCAAGCTGGGTCTGAAGGCCCGGCTGGCCGATGCGTTGGCCAAAGCCGGCCCGGTGGCGGCGATTGCTGTGACGGCTGGTCTGGCCTGGACGCTAGATTGGCAGGCGCAGGGCCTCAAACTTGTGGGCAGCGTGCCGCAGGGCCTGCCCCCGCTGACCCTGCCGCTGTGGGACCTGGCGCTCTGGCAGGCGCTGGCGGTGCCGGCCCTGCTGATCAGTGTGGTGGGCTTTGTGGAGTCGGTGTCGGTGGGGCAAACACTGGCTGCCAAGCGGCGTCAGCGGATTGAGCCTGACCAGGAGCTGGTGGCCCTTGGCGCCAGCAATTTGTCGGCCGCTTTCACGGGCGGCTTCCCGGTGACCGGTGGTTTTGCACGCTCGGTGGTGAACTTTGATGCTGGGGCCCAGACGCCGGCGGCCGGCGTGTACACCGCCCTTGGCATCATGCTGGCCGCGCTTTTTTTGACGCCCGCGCTGTACTACCTGCCGCAGGCCACGCTGGCCGCCACCATCATCGTGGCGGTCTTGTCCTTGGTCGATCTGGGCATGCTCAAGCGCACCTGGGTCTTCTCCAAGACCGATTTCATCGCCCTCTTGGCCACCCTGCTGATGACGCTTGCCCGAGGGGTCGAGGCGGGGCTGGTCGTGGGGGTGGCGGTGTCGCTGGCTCTGTTTTTATACCGCACCAGCCGGCCGCACATGGCCGAAGTAGGCTTGGTGCCAGGCACCCAGCACTTTCGCAATGTGTTGCGACATCAGGTTGGCACCAGCCCCAGGCTGGTGAGCCTGCGTATCGATGGCAGTTTGTATTTCGCCAACGCACGGGTGCTGGAAGACTGGGTCAATGACGTGGTGGCTGAGCACCCGCAGGCCCAGCACATCGTGCTGCAGTGCTCGGCGGTAAACGACATCGACGCCAGCGCGCTGGAAAGTCTGGAGGCGATTGACCGGCGGCTGTGTGATTCGGGTATCGCTTTTCACTTGAGCGAGGTGAAAGGCCCGGTGATGGACCGCCTGAAAGACACCCATTTCCTACGCGACCTCAGCGGCCGGGTGTTTCTGAGCCACTACCAGGCGGTGCACGAACTCGCGCCTGAGATCGGGCAGGCAGTTTGAGTCAGGCCAAGCCGCGCTACGGCCTGGCTGCTGCGGGTCTCGCTGGTGTGTCGGTGTCGGCAGAGCGGCGCAGCATGGCCAGCGCCAGCAGGCTCGAGGCCAACATCAGGAACAGGCTGACGGCGTTCAGCACTGGCGTGGCACCTTCGCGCATGCGGCCGTACATCATCACGGTCAGAGGCGAATCCGAGCCGACCAGCATCAGCGTGGTGTTGAAGTTCTCGAAGGACATCAGGAACGAAATGGCCGCCGCCCCGAGCAGCGCCGGGCGCAGGTAGGGCAGGGTGATGGTCAGGAACACGGCGGCGCGTGTGGCGCCCAGGTTGTAGGCGGCGTCCTCCAGAGTCAGGTCAAAGCGCTTGAGCCTCGCCATGATGGTCAGCGTGGCCACCGAGATGATGAAGGACAGCTGCCCCATCACGACGAGAGGGAGGCCGGGGCGTAAAAATTCAATCTCAAGCCCCAGCAGGTCGTCGGCCAAATTGGCAATGCGGCTGGCAAAGGCCAGAATCGAGATGCCCAAAATCACACCCGGGATCACCAGGGGCGCCAGCATCAACAGCGACAAGGCGGTTTTGCCGCGAAACTGGGTGCGTTCAATCAAAAAAGCGTTGGCGGTGCCGATCAGCACGGCCAGAACCGTCACCCACATTGCCACCACGGCGCTGGTCCACAGGCTGCCCAGCAAAGCGCGGTCGGCAAACAGGCCGCGCCGGCCGGTGCCGGCATGGCCCAAAAACCAGTCCAGCGTGAAGCCGCGCCAGGGTGGCGCCGGGTAGGGCGCGTTGTTGAAGGCAAACAGGGCCACGATCAGCAGCGGCAAAAACAAAAAGGTGAAAAACGCCAGGGCGTAGGCGACGGTGCTCAGGCGCAGCCAAGTGGGGCGGGGCAGCGAAGGGATCATGCGCGTTGCATCACTTCGCCAAACTTTTGGCCACTGAGCTTGAGCCCGACCCACACAATGGCCGTGGACAGCCCCAGCAGCAGAAAGCCGAAGGCAGCCCCCTGCTCCCAATTGAAGCGGGTGATGAACTGGGTGTAGATCTGCTCGGTGAACCACTGCGAGCTCTTGCCGCCCAGCAACGTGGGTGTCAGGTAATTGCCCAGGGTCAGCATGAACACCACGATACAGCCCGCCACGATGCCGGGCGCAGCGTGCGGGATGATGATCTGGCGCAGGATCGACCAGCCGTTGCCGCCGAGGTCGTAGGCGGCCTCGATCAGCGCGTCGTCCAGGCTCTCCAGGGCGCTGATCAGCGGCACCACCATGAACAGCATCGAGGTGTAGACCAGCCCGACCACAATGGTGGCGTCGTGGTAGAGCAACTCCACCGGTGCCGGCGTGAGTCCCAGGCTGACCATCAGGCCCGGCAGCACGCCGGATTCGCGCAGCAAGATCATCCAGCCCAGGGCCCGTACCGTCTCGCTCACCCAGAAGGGGATCAGGCACAGCACAAACATCGTGGCCCGAATGCGGCCGCGTGCGATTTTGGCAATGGTCCAGGCCAGCGGAAATGCCATCAGCAGGGTGAGGGCTGTGACGATGATGGACGCCACCGCCGTGCGCACAAAGGTGTGCCAGTACAGCGGCTCTTCAACAAAGGTCTGGTACTGGGCCAGGCTGACCTCATAGACCCGAGGGGCCACCCGCACCCGCAGCGACAAAATGCCCAGTTCCAGGTGCGGCAGCACGATCAGCCCAAACAGCCACAGCGCTGCTGGCGCCAGCAACAGCAAGAACAACAAGCGGGCGTGCGGCAACTGGCTGCCAGTGCTCTCAGTCGGCATGAGCAGCACCAAATGCCAGAGCGCGTTCCGGATCAAAAGAAAAGTACACCGACTCGCCCACCGCCAGGTCGGCCAACTGGCCGGTTTGCGGCAGCGCGATGCGGAACTCGGTGCGGGAGGCGGTTTCGCGCACCAGCACTGCCGAGTTGGCACCGTCAAACAGCAGGCTCTCCACCTGCCCCTGGTAGGGCGGCTGGCCGGCACTGCCCAGGCCGAGTTCATCGCGTGCCAAGCGCACTGCTTCGGGCCGCACGAAAGCCTGCACCGCGTCGCCCACCCGCAGCTGGCCCATGGCCTTGGCGCGCAGGCTCAGGCCGGCGCTGCTGCTCAGGGTGACTTCAGTGCCGTTCACCTGCCCGGCCCGGCCGCTGATGGCGTTGGTGGCGCCCACAAAGCCGGCCACGAACGGGGTTTGTGGCGCGTAGTACAGCGACTGCGGGGTGCCGACCTGCTCAAAGCGGCCGGCGTTCATTACCGCCACATGGTCCGACAACACCAGGGCCTCGGACTGGTCATGGGTGATGTAGACAAAGGTGGTGCCAAAGTCGGCCTGCAACTGCTTGAGCTCAATTTTCATGTGCTCACGCAGCTTCAGATCCAGGGCACCCAGGGGCTCGTCGAGCAACAGCAGCGTGGGTTCGAGCACCAGGCTGCGTGCAATCGCCACCCGCTGCTTTTGCCCACCCGAGAGCTGGTCGATGCGCTTGTTCTGGGAACCGGCAAGGCTCACCCGCTCCAGCATCGCACCGACACGCCGCGCGATGTCGGCTTTGGACAGGCCGCGCCGCGCCAGGCCATAGCCAACGTTTTCGCCGACCGTCATCATGGGAAACAGCGCCAGGTGCTGGAACACCATGTTCACCGGGCGCTGGTTTGGCGGCACAGCCCGCATGCTGTTGCCGCCGATGCGGATGTCCCCGGCATCGGGGCTCATGAAACCGGCAACCATGCGCAGCAGCGTGGTCTTGCCACAGCCCGAAGGGCCGAGGATCGAGAAAAAGCTGCCGCGCGCCACGTCGAGCGACAGGTCGTCGACGGCGGTGAAGCTGCCGTAGCGCTTGCTCACCCGCTCGACCTGCAGGTCAGGCCGTGCCCCGATGCTGTCGGGGCCGGCCGCTGCTGGGCTGGTAGGCATCCCGGCAACTGTCAGTTGGCGGCCTTGATGCGGTCCAGAATGCGGCCTTCAATGGTTTCCAGGCCGGCCGGCACCGTGGGGTACCACCTGATGGCCTTGATGGCGGC